>JBIIRE010000020.1:0-17392 GCA_044341655.1 Ilumatobacteraceae bacterium
AGGTATGGAAGCCCTCCCAACAAGCACTTTGGTCAGAATGGTCATGGACTCAGGCATCAAGATTCATGCTTTTACGGGGATAACGGACTAATGAATACCGAGCGCCTCGATGTTCATGATGTGGCAGCTAGGCAACTCACGGTTATCGGTTTGCGCTACACATCGAATCGCCGTGCGCTGATTGAAGCTCTAGAGGATGCCACGGCACCACTGAGCATTCCTGATCTGATGCGAGCGATGCCAACTGCGTCACAGTCTTCGATTTACCGCAACCTCACGGATCTCACGAACGCCGGTGTTGTGGCGCGTGTGCAAGGCACGGACGAATGGGCGCGTTTTGAGCTAGATGATGCAATCACTGGTCGTCACCACCACCACATCATGTGCGAGTCGTGTGGTGAAGTGCTGGATATTGATATGCCGGAATCACTGGAACACCAACTTGACACCAATCTCGCCGAACTTGCTGAAAAGAGCGGATACAAGATCACCCATCACCGCTTGGATCTTGTCGGGCGTTGCTCAAACTGTCAGTGATCGAGTTTTTCGGCAACCTTCTCAATAGCCACCGTGAGTCGATCAAGATGATCTCGGAGATCATCCATGGTGACAACGTCAGCCAATGCCATGCGCACACCGGCCAACTCACGAGTCAGATATTCAGTTTCGGCTTGGGTGCGAGCAGCCATCGCGCGATCCTCTTCTGACTGTTGACGATCGCGATCCTCTTGACGATTCTGCGCAAGAAGGATGAGTGGAGCAGCGTAAGCAGCTTGTAGTGATAGTGCGAGCGTGAGTACACCAAACGGGTTTGGATCAAACCGCCACTCTTCGGGCATGCCGATATTCCATGCCAGCCAGAAAAGACACACGAAGCTCTGGAAGATGAGGTATCTCGCAGTGCCAAGGGCTCGGGCAATGAGTTCAGAGAAAGCACCGAAGGCTTCACGGTCGTAATGCACACCAAAACGCCGGCGCTGGCGCGGAGTGCTCAGGTCTTCGCGGCGGCTCATACGGCACCACCCCTGCGTCGTTGACGCCAGTCAGCCGGAAGTGCACGGTCAAGAACATCGTCAACCGTGATTGCGCCGAGCAAACGGCCAACTTCATCGGTTACTCCGATGGCCATCATGTTGTAAGACGCAAGACGCTCAGCAACTTCGCGTTCTGGTGTGGTTGCTGAAATGGTTGGCTCTTCCTCAAGGCAGCGCCCAAGTTCAGTGCTCGGTGGTTCGCGAAGCAAACGTTGGAAGTGAACCACACCGAGATATCGACCAGTCGGGGGGCGTAATGGCATCTGGGTGACGAAAACTTGGGCCGCCACCGAGACCAACCATTCGGGGTCACGAATCATTGCCAGCGCTTCGGCAACGGTGGAGGTGGGCGGCAACACGATGATTTCTGGGGTCATGAGTGATCCCGCGGTGCCCTCGGCATAAGACAGCAACTGACGCATTACCTCTGCGTCGTCATCGTCCATTGCATCAAGCACACGGGTTCTCTGCTCACCGGGCATCTCGGCGAGGAGGTCGGCAAGGTCGTCATATTCCATTTCATCGAGCACGTTTACGAGACGATCGAGATCGAGTCCTTCGATGAGGCGCAACTGTTCAGCTTCGGGCAATTCCTCAAGAAGGTCAGCCAGACGATCGTCATCCATGACCTCGGCTAACTGTTTGCGCTGTTGTAACGGAAGAGCACGCACTACCGCGGCCACGTCGGATGGGTGCATGTCGTGCAAACGGGCTGCTTCAGCCTGCATCTCGGTGTCAGCAGCAAAAAGCGTGCTTACTTCGTTCCAGTCAACGAGTCTGAAACTTGGGCGACGGGCGAACAGAGTGCTCTTTTTCGCCAGCCGTACCTTTGCGATTTCCCAACGAACCACTTTCGGGTCCGGCACCTGGCGCAGAGCCACATCGCTCACGGTCTCATCTGCAACACGGCGATCGATTATCTCAGATCCCACCAGTCGCTCACCAGGGCGAGCTTTGAACGGGTTGAGGTCAACGTCCCAGGAACGCAAACGCGCGCCATCGCTTCCAAGTGATGCAACTCGATTGGCATTGACGAAAATGCGCCGCCGCTGGCTCGTGGCAACGAAACCGACCACACGTGGGGCGCTAGCCGTACGGCCAGGGACCACAACGATGTCCTCAAGCCGCCCGATCGGGGCTCCACCGGCGTCAAGCAATGGCAAGCGCATCACACGGAATGCATAAATGAGTTCGCCAGCCATAAAACGAGGTTACCCCTAGTGCCTTTTGTGAATCGGCAAGTATTAGCGATCTACTTGGTATTCACTTGCCATTCACCGCTATCGTGGTGAAGCCCCATGCGGGGACGTAGCTCAATTGGCAGAGCACCTGCTTTGCAAGCAGGGGGTTGTGGGTTCGATTCCCATCGTCTCCACCACTGCAAACGAACTGAGGACTTTCGCGCGGCCTCTATTTCTTCCGTGGGGCCACGAGGTACTCCAACATCCCGGACAGCATGTGGTCCCATGCATCCTGAGCCGGAGCCGTATCTGGGTTGGCATCAAGAATCGCGAGCCCCAATGGGAGTGCCTCAAGGAACAGCGCCACAGCCTTTGGGTCAATTGATCTGTCGACGAAACCAATCTCTTGGTAGTGGGTAACCACGGCAACGATTCGGTCATTCAATTGTTGTTGCGATGCGCGAACAGCTTCTCGCAGCACCTCGTTGTGTTGCGTCGCAGCAAGTACGGCAATGCGTTCGCGCCGCGCTTTCCGCCGGGCCTCACTTTGGAGGTTGCCGATCGTTTCTTGCGTGACTGCATAAACGTCGGCAGGGTTCGCACCTGATTGCCGGAGTGCACTCATTGATTCAATGTCGGCCTCAACGTTGCGGGTGTATTGACGCAAGCGCACAGCGGCAACTAGTGCCGAACGATCTCGGTAGTAGTGATAGATGAGTCCAATTGCAATGCCACATTTTTCTGCGACATCGGCCACCCGCAAATTGGGTTCACCTACTCGTTCGAGGATTTCTTCGGCGACATCGAGAATTCGCAGCCCAGTGTCCTGATCGCTGGAACCGTTCACAGGAGGAAAGTCTATGGGTGAACGATTAGTTTCTTGTCATGAATCATGTGATTGTTGTGGGCTCCAGCCTTGCTGGATTGAGAGCGAGTGAAACACTGCGAGTCGGTGGATACGCGGGGCGAATCACAATGATTAACGCCGAAAATGTTGCTCCATATGACCGACCACCATTGTCAAAACGATTTCTAAGTGACAATTGGGATGACGAACGAATCGCATTACGCAAAGGAGACGATCTCCAATCGCTGAACATTGAATTTAAAAATGGTGTTGAGGCAACTTCTTTGCACACGGACACAAAAATGGTTGCCTTGAGCAATGGAGAGCAACTCACCTACGACGGACTAATCATTGCAACCGGTTGTCGAGTGCGAGCTATACCAGGGCAACCATCAGCAGACAATGTGGTGATGCTGCGCACACTGAAGGACGCCCATCAACTACGCGGTCAGTTGGTGCCAAATGCCAAAGTTCTTGTGATTGGAGCCGGATTTATTGGACTCGAGGTTGCATCGACTGCGAAAAATCTCGGCTGTGATGTAACGGTGCTTGAAGGCCTTCCTGCACCTTTGATTCGTGGACTCGGTGAGCAGATGGGAAGCGCCTTCGCCGAATTTCATCGTGGCAAGGGTGTCGATGTGCGCTGCAATGTGAAAGTCGAGGGGTTCGTAGAAAATGCAGGTCGTGTTACTGCGGTGGTTGTTAATGGTGAAAACGTCGATGCTGATGTGGTCGTAGTTGGTGTCGGTGTTACTCCCAACACAGAGTGGCTTGAAGGTAGCGGTCTCACATTGGATAACGGAATTGTTTGTGATGCATATCTGAATGTTGGCGCTAAAGATGTTTTTGCAGCGGGCGATGTTGTTCGTTGGCCAAATGCCGCGGTCGGAGATTCAGACGCACCTGAACTTATGAGAATTGAGCATTGGACCAATGCGGTCGAGCAAGGAGTCGCTGCGGCAAACAATCTGCTTGCTTCATCGAGTGGAAACGCGATGACACCTTTTGAGAGCGTCCCTTTCTTTTGGAGCGACCAGTTCGAAAAGCGAATCCAATTCATGGGCCGCAGCCATGCTGAGGATGAAGTTGAGATCATCACCGGATCCATGGATGAGGGAAAACTCATCGCTGCATATGGGCACGGCGGAAGGCTTTGCGGGGTCTTGGGGTTGTCTATGCCCAAGCCCGTAATGCTGTCGAAGGCCATCCTTGCCGCGAAGCCGAGCTTTGCCGATGGAATAAGCCAACTAAAGGCGTTGTTGGCATAACCCAGCGGGTTTTGTGCTGGCTACCCAGCGGTAGCAAACTCGTGTTTGTCTTTTCGGGAGGAACCCATGGAAACCGCAGTAATCATCGACACCATCCGCACGCCACTTGGACGCCGTAACGGAAAGCTTAAGGAGTGGCATGCAGTTGACCTCGCTGCTGAAACCCTAAAAGCACTCGTGAGTCGTACAGGTATTGATCCTGCACTTATCGACGACGTAATCATGGGCTGTGTAATGCAAGTAGGCGAGCAGAGCACCAACATTGCACGCAACGCCGTTCTTGCCGCTGGTTTTCCTGACACGGTTCCTGCAACCACAATTGACCGTCAGTGTGGCTCAAGCCAACAAGCTGCGCACTTCGCAGCGCAAGGTGTGATGGCAGGTGCATACGATGTTGTCATTGCATCCGGTATCGAAGCAATGACACGCGTGCCGATGGGTTCTTCAATGGCCGATGGTAAGTACGGACTTCCGTTCGGTCCTCAGATTGGACTCCGCTACGCATCCGAAGGTGGCCTCGTTCCACAGGGAGTCTCAGCGGAATTGATTGCCGACAAATGGGGACTCACACGCGATGATCTCGACCGTTTTGCATTGCGGTCACAGAACAACGCTGCTCGCGCCACCCAAGAAGGTCGTTTCGAGCGTGAAATCCTCCCGATCCTGGACGCCGAAGGCAACTTGATGACCACCGATGAGGGCATTCGTGCGTCATCGATGGAATCTCTTGGTGCGTTGAAGCCAGTGTTCCGCTCCGAAGAAGAGGGCGGTCGTGTTACTGCTGGTAACTCATCACAGATCACCGATGGTTCATCGGCAACTCTCATCATGAGCGAAACAAAAGCAAAGCAGCTCGGCTTGAAGCCACGCGCTCGGTTTGTGAACTTTGCGCTCGCCGGTGATGATGCACGCATGATGCTCACGGCACCAATTCCAGCTACGAAGAAAGTGCTGGAGCGCGCCGGTATGACCATTGATCAGATGGACCTGATTGAAATCAACGAAGCCTTTGCGTCCGTGATTTTGGCCTGGGAAAAAGAGATTCATCCCGACATGGAAAAGGTCAATGTGAACGGTGGTGCCATCGCACTTGGTCATCCACTGGGTTGTTCAGGTACTCGTCTTTTGTCAACACTCTTGAATGAACTTGAGCGCACTGGCGGACGCTTTGGTCTGCAAACCATGTGCGAAGGTGGCGGCATGGCCAATGCCACCATCATTGAGCGCCTCTAAACAAATGCCAGCGTTCTCCACCATCATCTGGTTTTTGGGTGGGGTGGTGCTGTTCTTGTTCATCTGGAAAGTGGGCATTGGCATGTTGCGCTCCATGACAACATCGCTTCCCCCACCGCCTCCAGCTGGAGAGATGCGCAGGATCAACGTTCGTTATCGCTGTGGTGTCTGTGGCGTCGAATTACGAATGGTGATGGCGCCAGACGAGGACCCACCGCCACCAAAACACTGTCTCGAGGACATGGATCTCGTCGCCCCAATCGACTAGTAATCCACAGCCTGTGGAAAACTCTGTGGTTTAAACACATCGGTGTAGTTTCACCGACGTAAGGGTTTGGCAGATTTTGATCGCTATCGATACTGCGTGGCTGTGAACAATCCGCCCAAAACGAGGGCAAGACCGCTGAACAGGTACCAGTTGCTACGGCCACCTGGCACAGCACCCATGTAATACAACAAAATGACGAGTGCACCGATCCCGAGCAGGGCGAACATCAGTATCGGCACCCAACGCGGGCTTTCCTTCATATAAGTGGGAATCGGCGGCGTATATCGCGAGGACGCTTCGGGATGCGAGGAGTCTCCACGGTGTGAAGCGGGTGCGTCACCAGGCTTCGTGCCTTTGGGTGTAACGCGACCCCCGGTCTTTCTCTTTGGCGGTGCCATCGAATCCGAGTCTAGGGCGTGGTCATGTCATGCTGGAACCCATGCCAAAGGTGCTCGTGATCGACAGCTACGACAGCTTCGTGTACAACCTTGTCCAGTATCTGGGTGAACTCGGTGCCGATCCGGTGGTGGTGCGTAATGATGCAATCACCGTCGAGCAGGCCATGGATATAGGTGCAGACGGAGTGCTGCTGTCACCTGGCCCGGGCCGGCCCGAAACCGCTGGGATCATTTGCGATGCAATACGGGCATTCGCCGGCAACACCCCACTGCTTGGAGTGTGTCTTGGACACCAAGCAATTGGACACGTATTCGACAGCAAAATAGTTCGTGCTCCGGAATTGCTCCACGGCAAAACATCAGAAATATTGCACGAAGGTAAAGGAGTCTTTGATGGACTGCCTTCACCGCTCACTGCAACTCGCTATCACTCATTGGTTATTGATCGCGACGGAATATCGAATGCGCTGGAAATTACAGCGGAATCATCAGATGGGCTGATTATGGGAGTGAGGCACCGAGATTTCGACATCGAAGGTGTTCAGTTCCATCCGGAAAGCATTCTCACCGAGGCAGGCCACAAACTGCTCGGAAACTTCCTCGCGCGGTGCGGCTGAAATCTACGGAGACGTTGTCGTAGTTGTTGCTGGTGAGGTAGTGGTCGTAGTTGGCTTTGGTGCTTTAACACCGAGATAAATCTTGATCACGGTGCCGGGATTAACCAATGTTCCTGGATCAGTGCCTTGGTCGACGATGCGCCCAATTTTTGGATCGCCTGCTTGCAACAAGGTTGTCTGCACTGAGAAACCGAGCCCCGCATTGCTAAGAGTTGACTCAGCTTCAGCTTGAGTCATGTTCAAAACATCTGGAACCTGTATTTGATCTGGTCCAGCAGAGATATAAATCGTGATCTTGTCGCCCGATACCGCCGCAGAACCACTTGACGGATCTGTACGAATTACCTGACCCTGTGGAACCGACGTGCTTGTTTCGGTCAACACACTCACCACGAATTGGTAGGGCGTCGCCTGCAACAAGTTCTGTGCTGCGGTTGAAGTTTGACCGCTCACATCTGGCACTTGAACATCGCCAGCACCACCAGAAACAACCACCAACACCACGGAGCCTTCCGTGGCGGTTTCATTTGCAAGTGGGGTTTGGCTGATCACTTGGTTAATCGGAGTTTGTGGATCGATTCGTGTCTCAGAAATTTGCAGGTTGAGACCAACGGCCGCCAGAGCCTGTGTTGCTTCGGTAATTGTGAGCCCTGCAAGTGATGGCACTTGTACTGGTGCTCCGTCTGGGTTGTAAGTCAGAGTGACCGAATCGCCTTTGCGCAACACCACGCCTGGGAGCGGGTTTTGTGCATAAACAACACCTGGATCAACCGTCTCTGATTTCACAGGATCTGGGACCGGAACCAAACCGAGATCAATTAGCTCTTTAGCGGCATCGGTATAGGAACGATTGATTAACTCAGGAACTTCAAGAGGCCCACTGGTTGAATCGTTTTTGGTCGCATTCAAAACAACAAACACGGCACCAACCACAACTGCGATCGCCACAATCGCCGAAAGTATGTAGAAAAACGGTGACCGCTGCGGGTCATCTTCGTATGGAGGCCAGTTGCCACCACCACCATCACCAGGCGTTTGAGGCATCACTTGTGTTGTGGGACCAAGTTTTGGAACCACTGTTGTCGAAGCATCGTTGGCAGAAACCGCAGGCATCATGGTGGTCACCGGTGTTTGGCCTGTATTGCCGACAGCTTGTTGCCAAGCCTGAACGGGCTGACCGTCCTTGTAGCGCTTGATGTCATCGCGCAACTCAGATGCAGTTCCGTATCGAACATCGGGATTCTTGGCTAGGCACTTTGCAATTACCGCTTCGAATTGGCGGGGGATTTCGGGAACGATCTGATTTAGTGGGCGTGGTGCTTCGTGGACCTGTTTATAGGCAATTGCAACTTGAGAATCGCCGATGAATGGTGGCTGGCCGCAAACCATTTCATAGAGAACAATCCCTAATGAATACAGATCACTACGGGGGTCTGGCTGTGCACCTTGTGCTTGTTCTGGAGAAAAATATGTAGCGGTACCCATGACGGCACCGGTTTGTGTGAGGTTGTCTTCTGCTCCAGAGTTCACAGCACGCGCGATTCCAAAGTCCGCTACTTTTACCTGACCCGTGTTAGCGATCAGGATGTTTGCGGGTTTCACGTCACGGTGCACCACACCGCTTTGGTGAGCGAACGCAAGTGCGCCCGCAACTTCAATTGCAACATCCGCGGCCTGATCGGCAGTGAGGCGTCCTCGTGCATGCAACATGTCCGCCAGGGTGCGGCCTTGTACGTATTCCATTGCGATGAAGTAAGTGGTCCCGGCGCGGCCCCAGTCGTATACCGCCACGATGTTGGGATGATTCAGGTTGGCCGCCGACTGTGCTTCGCGGCGGAAACGCTCAACAAAGGCGGGGTCAGTCGCAAACTCAGGAAACAAAACCTTGATGGCAACAAGTCGGTCGAGCAGTAGATCTCGCGCCAAGAACACGTCGGCCATTCCGCCGCGGCCGATACGTTCATGAATTTCGTATCGATCGTTGACAATCGTGCGGTCAGGGTTCGTCATAAGGTTCTCTCAAGGTTAGTTAAGGGTTATGTACCCAGAACCTTCAATGCCACATCAAGTACACGTTTGGCTATTGGCCCAGCAAGCCGGCCTCCAGTTGAGGCGCTGACTTCATCGTTAACACCTTTCACCATCACGGCAATAGCGACTTTTGGAGCATTCGCAGGCGCAAATGCCGTAATCCAGGCATGCGAACGCATCGGTTCACCTTTGGCATTCAACTGTGCCGTTCCAGTTTTTGCTGCTGCCTGTACGCCGTTGGCAAGTTGCATGCAGCATGATGCTGTGCCATTGCGCACTACACCGATCATCAACTCAGTCAAGATGGCGGCCGTTTCAGCGTCAATAGGGGTGCGCCACACGGTCGGTGATGTTGATGTGAGCACTTTGCCATTGCGATCAACAGTGGATGAAACCACGTATGGGACCATCATCTTTCCGCCATTGGCGATGGTTGCCGCGACCATCGCCATGTGCAGTGGAACCATTTGTGCGTTGCCTTGCCCGAAGCCCTGAATTGCAAGCATCGGCAGATCATCCTCGAAGTCATTCACCTTGCCAAACACACTCGCAACTGACCGTGGTAGATCAAGCGGAATATTTTCACCAAAGCCCCAATCATCTGTTGCTCCGACGAGCTTCTTTGCGCCAAGTGTCAATGCGATTCGTGCAAATGGGATGTTACAACTACGAGTGAATACTTCAGTGAGGTCTCCACCGCATGTAGAACCACCATAATTTTCGATTGGGTCGGTTGTCTGTGGAGGCGTGAAGGCACTTTCATCTTCCCAAACCGTCGTTAGATCAATTAGTGAATCACGAAGAGCAGTTGCAGTCGTGATCACTTTGAATGTTGATCCAGGCATGTAGCGCTCTTGGTAGGCGTTTGCAAGGAGCGGCTTGCGATTGTCCGCGTTAAGGAAGTTGAACCAATCGAGTGTGTCGGTGCGAGTGCGGTCGGAGAGAATATTTGGATCAAAGGTGGGCCAGCTCCACATTGCCAATACCGCACCAGTGCGAACATCAAGCACAACAACGCTTCCCTCACGGTCACCCAATGCTTCCTTGGCGGCACTTTGGATATCCTCGCGCATTGCCAGAATCACATCACCGCTGACATCCTGATCAGCAAAGAGATTCTGTGCGAGTTGCAGTTGCTGTTCCGCGGTGCGACCCGCAAGCACATCGTTCTCGCTCCGCTCAAGTTGGCTAGAACCAAACCCAAGTGTGAAGTACCCGGTCACATTGGCGAATAGATCCCGCTCTGGATAGGTGCGCTGACGCACAACATTTCCATCGAGATCGCGCTCAATCGTTTCGGCCACTACAACGTCATCGGCGGTGATGATTCGGCCGCGTGGCGAGTTGAAATCACGGAGCAATTCACGATTGTTGCGGGAGTCATCTTTGAGCTCATCGCTTCGCGCAACCTGCCATACATTCAATTGCAGAAAAAGAATCGCGTAGCAAGCGATCAATCCCAGCGCGAGGCGTCTAATTTGCCGGTTCATTGGCAGCCTTTCTTAGCTTTCTCAATTCCCAGCGTTCAGAGAGCGTAAGAGTGTCGGGCGCATCACCAACTTGTCGCGCAGCACCATCAGAAATTCGAACCAAAATCGCTAGCAATACGTAGTTGGCCACAAGTGAAGAGCCACCGTAACTAACAAACGGCAACGCAACACCAGTCAGTGGGACAACACGCAACACCCCTCCGATGATGATGAATGCCTGCAAACCAAAGATCAATGTGAGGCCCGTTGCGAGAAGTTGTTCAAATGGGCGTTGCGTGCGGCTCGCTGTGCGCAGGCCAGCACCGATTAGTAAAACAAATGCCGTGAGAATCGCCGTGCAGCCAAGTAGCCCAAGCTCTTCACCGATAGCGGCAAAAATGAAGTCGTTCTGCGCTGCTGGAATACGAGTGGGGAAGCCCTTTCCAAGCCCTGATCCGGTGTAGCCACCCGCACCGAAGGCGAACATTCCCTGAACAACTTGGTAGCCCTTGCCGCTGTACTGGCTCCACGGATCTAACCAAATCTCTACACGGTCACGCACGTGGTCAAACATGTTGTACGCAATGACTGCACCCACGGCAAACATCGATAATCCAACCACGAGATAGCTGGTCTTTTCTGTTGCTACCCACAGCATGACTACAAAAAGCATGAAGAAGAGCAATGATGAGCCGAGATCCTTCTCGCCGACCATCACGATCACGGACACGCCCCACGCCGCTAGCAACGGCAGAACATCACGGGGTTCTGGCAGGTGGAGTCGGCCGATGGTCCAAGTACCTGCGGCGATTAATTCACGACGCTCGGCTAAATAGCCCGCAACAAAGATTGCAAGGGCAATCTTGGCGAATTCACCGGGCTGAAAATTGATCGGGCCAAGGTTCACCCAAATTCGTGCACCACCGTTAGTGAAGCCGAGACCCGGAACGAGAGGAAGCAACAGCAAAAAGACACCGCCTGTAAAAAACCCCCACTTGTAGCGAGCGAGGTCATTCACACGTTGCACGACCACAAGGGTGGCTACAAAGGCGCCGATTCCGATCAGCGACCAAGTTGCTTGTAGACCAGAAAGCCGATCCGACAAACGAGTGATCATCACAAAGCCAATGCCATGCAAAAAGACTGCAAGTGGAAGAAACAATCGGTCCGCCGCGCTTGCCAAATATTTGACAGCAAAATGTGCCACGACGACTAGCAATAACAACGCAATGAGAAACGTGCCGGCGCCAGCAGGTATCTCGGAGTTTTCGCCGAGAGCTGCAAGGAGATAAGCAAAGGCGGTGATGAGTCCGGCTAGTCCTATCAGCCTAAACTTCATGGGTTGTTACCCAACGATCAACGCTATGGTCACCGCAATAACGGCAATCACTCCAGCAACTACGGCTATCTTGCCCACTGCAAAACGACGCTTTTTCTCCGCTGATTCAGTTGCTGAATCCTCTGAAATAGAACCCTGCAGTACTTCGTCCACGTTGCTCATCGGCTCAGTCACCGGCATTCCACCAGCTGGGGTCGCATCATAAATAATCACATCAACAACGATCACAGTGGTGTTATCGCGCCCACCATGGTCATTGGCAAGAGTGACAAGATCCTCCGCAGCCATCTGTGGCGTCTCATGGCTGTAAAGCACGGTGTCTATTTCTTCATCGTCTGCTTCATCAACGAGTCCATCACTGCAGAGAACAAATCGATCACCGTGTTGTACCTCGACCACAGATATGTCAACTTCAACATCGGATTCGATCCCCAATGCACGAGTGACAATGTTGCGCCTTGGGTGCACACGGGCCTCAGCAATACTGATGAAACCTTCATTAACAAGCGCTTGTACGTATGAGTGATCAAGTGTCACACGTAATAGTTCATTGTTGCGTTTCAGATAAGTGCGTGAGTCACCAACATTTGCAATGGCAAGTTCAAAACGCTGCCCAGATTCAGACTCGTCATTGTTCAACCGTGCAACTGCAGTGATTGTGGTGCCCATGCCGCGTTGATCTGCATATGTGGTTGATGCCGTGTAGATCGCTGCATTTGCACTGCGAATTAGGAGCTCAAGTTCCGAGGGCGACTTAATTCCCTGGCCCGCTCCAGCACTCAGAGACGCAACTGCCATTGCACTGGCTACTTCACCAGCGTTGTGTCCACCCATGCCATCGGCAACTACAAACAGATTGGGACACGCCATGAAAGCATCTTCATTACCCTGGCGAACACGACCTTGGTGTGTGGTTGCTCCCCACCGCAATTCCATCCGCCGTGTCATTGCAGCTCCACCACGGTGTGTCCCGCTTGCACACGATCACCGCGCCGCAATTCGCGGGCGCCATTTACTCGTTGTCCGTTAACGAAGGTGCCATTCGTGCTGTTGAGATCTTCGACCCAAATTGAATCTCCAGATGGATAAAGACGCGTGTTCACCGTGGAGAGGAATGAATCTTCTGGAAAGGAAAGAGCACATTCTGGACCGCGCCCAACAACCAGTTCTGCGGCAATGAAGAATCGTTCACCACGGCGTTCCTTGGGTTCCAGCACAACCATTTTCGCCATCTTGCGTTCTGCACGCCCAGCCCGACGGTTGGTTTTGGGTTGCGCTGCTGTTGGTGCGATCCCCACTGCTGGTCGTGGTGTGCGAACTTGACTCCAAACAGCCCAGAGGACACGCCCAAAGAAAATGTAAATCAACGCGAGCAACGCGAACTTGAGAACGGTGAGTAACTGATCGGTCATATTGCGAGACCCAATTGTCTCACGCGATTTCTACACGCACCTGCTCAGGGCCAATTTCAATTGCATCACCGTTGGCAAGCACTCGTGACGCAGTGATTTTGACTCCATTGACTTTTGTACCGTTTGTGCTCCCAAGGTCGGTGATCGTGGCCCCTTCAGGCATGATGCGAACCTCTGCGTGTTTGCGGCTGACGTTTGAATCTTGAATCACTAGATCGCACTCAGTCTGACGACCGATCACCACAGCTTTTTCAGAAAGGCGAATCTTCTCACCAGAACCACGAACCAGATAGGAAACCGATGGTGTGACCGCGCTGGAGGTAACTACTGGATCGCGTTCCTCGGTCCAAGCCGAATCACCAGGTGCTGACTTATCGGTTTGGGTTTCGACGGCAAAACGCCCCGGTTTTTGGGACTCGTCGTCCATAAAAGCGATCTTGACCTCGGCCGGGAGGTGGTAACCCTCATCCTTGGCGTAGTGCTTTACGGCCTCGGCGAGTTCAGCGATGAGTGCTGGCTCAACCTCGGCAAAACCCTCGCGGTCAGATGGGTGAAGCTTGATGGTGAAGACATTCGGGACCAAGCGGCGACCTTTCAGGTCCACCTCGCGATTGTGATCCATCTCGCTCAGCAAGCGGCGACCCAATTCAATGGGGCGCACCCGGAGCCGTGAC
Organism: Ilumatobacteraceae bacterium; assembly: GCA_044341655.1. Lineage (GTDB taxonomy): Bacteria > Actinomycetota > Acidimicrobiia > Acidimicrobiales > Ilumatobacteraceae > CAIYHK01. Next base: position 13,772 of record JBIIRE010000020.1, read on the forward strand.
TTGCGGTTAAACACGCCTTCAACCGTACGCCCTGGGAGTTCTTCAATTGAGTGCAATGCCATATATAAGGTGAATCTTCCGCTAGCCGAACTATCAGACCAACGGTATTCGTGGGATTTCCATGCCCTTCGGTGCCGCTGTAGCGTTTAGTCCTCACTCGCGCGAGTGGCGAAATGGCAGACGCGCTGGCTTCAGGTGCCAGTGTTCGCAAGGACGTGGGGGTTCAAGTCCCCCCTCGCGCACTGGCTTCTAGTTGCCCCAGTGGTGGAATGGGACTCGACTCCTCTGTGTGACGCAGCTTCCGTACGAGGAAATCAATGCCCGCTGCACCAAGAAGCACGAATGCCACCTCTGCAATTGCTCTGTAACGGGTGCTACCAAAAGTTATCGCCACCGTGATGATGGCTGTGATCAGCGGAATCATCACAATCGGCAGAGATCTATTCTTGCGCCGGCTAATGAGAGATCCGAGCACTGCTAGTGGAAGCAGCCCGTAGTAGGTGTACCACGCTCCCCGTGAGACCATGTTTCCTCGCCCATCTGAGAACTTGTCTGCATTAATTTGGGACTCAAATTTATAGAAGCCGAAAGCCCGAGCCAGCCGAAATCCCAATACTCGCGGTTGGTCGGACAAGTGGTCCTTGATGTAATCACGACCGATATCGCCGATAAATTTCATGCTGTCACTACGGTCACCATCGGGGTTTGCCTTATGTGCTTGCTTTGAACGCCGCACCGAACACTCAAAAGACCAAGAGCCAACTCGTGGACCGTTGTATGTCGAGTCACAGTTAGTTGCCGAAAAGGTGACACCCGCACCATCGGAGAGAAAAACCGGCTGATTGAAACGCGACAAGTTGTAGCCGATCCACGGGGCCATTGGGATCAACGCAACAATCCCAGTTGCAACCACCTTTTTAAATGTGGGCCAGACGGGTCGGCCCAAGAAACATACAAAGCCGATAATCGCGCCACAGATAAGTAGTTCGGCGCGCGCAAGTGCAGCCATCGAGATCGCCAACCCAAGCGCAACAACGTCCCATTTGGTCGAGGTACCTTCAACCACTCGTGCCCGTACTCGTAGAGCGGTTGCTACGAGGATTGCTACGCACAGAATGGCCATCGATTCAGACATGAGAATTTTTCCCCATGACCAAATACCTGGGTGACCAGCGGCGATAAATGCAGCGAGAACGCCAGCTACTCTCCCCGCCATACGCCGACCCGCACACGCAACGAAGGGCACAGCCGCTACTGCGAGAAGGATGGTTGCGGTCTGGTGCGATCCAACTGATCGCAACCCAAACAAGGAAAACGCTGCGAGATAAGTCATGTACAAGGGAGGGTGGTCAGCGGCCTGCACACTCTTCCCGCTGTAGAAGTACTCAAATGGCATTATGAATCCGCGACCATCTACAAGCAGATTTGCGCCGTTGTGATAATAGGAAGCGTCGCCTCCTTGAATTACATCGCCGTCGAGAGAAACATGACTAGTCAGCGCGCACGAGAGGATCCCAACGATCAGCGCTACGAATGTTGCTACGCCAACCCATGCCCAGAATTTTTTGTCAATGATTACGAACCTGGACACTTCATGAATTTAGTCGGCATGTGTGTACTCGCTGTTGGACACTAAGTTGTGTCAGTTAGCGCTATGCCAGAACCTTCGAAAATCCTGCTCTATTACAAGTTCACGCCGCTGGCTGACCCTGAGGCGATTCGCCTTTGGCAGTGGACACTTTGTGATGCACTCGGATTGAAGGGTCGCATTCTGATTTCTAAAGATGGAATCAATGGCACCGTGGGTGGTCCAATGTCGGCTGTAAAGAAATACTGGCGCGCTACCAAGAGCTATGAAGCTTTCAAAGACACTGACTTCAAATGGTCGGATGGAATCGGTGATGATTTTCCGCGACTTCGGGTGCGCGTACGCGATGAAATTGTGACCTTTGGTGCACCTGGCGAGTTGAAGGTGAATGGACGTGGGGTTGTTGGCGGCGGCGTGCATCTGTCCCCAGAACAAGTAAATGAACTAGTTGCCCAACGTGGAGATGAGGTCGTGTTCTTTGATGGCCGCAACGCCTTCGAAGCAGCGATTGGTCGTTTCAGAGATGCAGTTGTGCCCGATGTGGCAACCACGAAGGATTTTGTAAAAGTTCTCGATAGCGGTGCATTCGATCACCTAAAGAACCGGCCCATTGTCACGTACTGCACAGGTGGTGTTCGTTGCGAAGTGCTGTCTGCGGTAATGAAGAACCGTGGATTCAACGAGGTCTACCAAATTGAAGGTGGAATTGTGCGATATGCGGAGGAATATCGTGACCGTGGCCTGTGGGAAGGCTCCCTTTATGTATTCGATCGCAGGATGAAGATTGATTTTGCAGAATCTCCAAATGCAGTCGGTGTGTGTGAGTGCTGCGGAAGCTCAGCTAGCGAATTGAAAAATTGTCTTAATCAGGAATGTCGCAAACTCACGGTCATGTGTCTTGGATGCCAAGAATCCGATGGGCTTTGCCCTGCTTGCAGTGGTTAATTGATTCTGACTGCAATCGCACAGAAGTCACCCGGATCCTCTTCAAGCCCCGCACTGCCCTGAAGAATGATCGTGACTATTGAACCCGAAGCGATATCGCTTAGGTCAAGTGTGGTGGAAAAGGGGAGAGCCTCTTCAGCCGAGCCACCCATAGGAAATTGCTGATCAATCGGTTGGCTATATGCAGATGGATCAATTGCGGTGACCCGCAATTGCGCTTCGTAACCGCGGCCTTTACCCGTTACTTCTGTGACAGCAGCATCAATGGAAGATTGATGTGCTGGACTACTAATTGTGTTGTTTGCGTTAACCGCTGCAGTGACGAACCAACTCATAGAGGGACCCAGTTTGCGTAGAAGCAATGTGCCACGCACCACTTCTGACTCAGGGCTGTAAACATCAATCTCGCCACTCAGTGAATCTCCACCCTGAAATTCACTGATGTGTGGCTCAACGCCAAGAGCATTGCGGACAAAATCTTCGGCAGCTTCTTCTGGGGTCTGGAAAGAAATGTTTGCTGCGGGCCAGATTGCGGGCTGTTCCAATTGGGGAATCGTCGTGGTTGTGCTGGTTGACGCGGTTGTTGTCTCGGTTGTGGTTGTGCTTTCCACTGTGTCGCTAGATGAACACGAAGCAAACCAAACCAAGGCAGTTAGCAAAATTAATGTGTTAACTAAGGGGCGTTTCACATGACCTCCAAGAGCAGGTGATTATTGTCAAACGACACCCTCAACGTATCCGCTCAATTCGAGCTGCCTCTCAGATATTTGTCCCTTCCTTGGGCTATAGGCGAACAGACTTTGATTACTAAGTGCAGAAGGGTTGTACAACTACCCTTGATTTCATGAATAAAGAGGATCTCATCAACATCGAGAGCCCCGCGAAGAAACGCATCGCGCTGGTGGCACACGACAACATGAAAAGCGAGATGCTCGAATGGGCCAAAGCGCATTACGATGTACTTTCTCAGCACATCCTGCTTGGGACCGGTACCACAGGCCGTTTAGTCGCCGAACAGACTGGCCTTGACGTAGAACGACTTCGGAGTGGTCCACTTGGTGGCGATCAGCAACTTGGCGCACGCATCG
>JBIIRE010000103.1:0-5786 GCA_044341655.1 Ilumatobacteraceae bacterium
CACCTGCTGCATCTGTGAATCACCTGGCCGAACCAGCCATCGTGATCGCATACCGTTCCACATCCGAACACCGCTTGACTCCCACGGCATGTGTGGAGTGTTCCAAGCACTCCACACGAGTCCATGAATGGTCCACGCTGGATCGAATACGAAGTCAGCACTTTCATCTACGAGACGAACATCACCTGAACGTGTTTCAACAACCATCAGACTCCGTGAATCAGCAACCACTGCAATCCGGCTCCCTAGGGGTGCCACGCCCGCGAGCGGTCTTGCGTCACCCCGCCAGATAACCCGTGAAGACTTCGTGCGGATTTCGTATTCAACGAGTGATCCGTCTTTAGCCGCATAGAACACCGATGTGCCATCGATATGCCATCCATATGCACCACCACCTTGACCACGTCCTGCAGCGATTGGAATCTCGAGACTATGGGCCTCAACTTCACCGGTTCCGAGACTGGCGATATGCAGTTCACTGCCATTAGCCGAGCTGGCGATCCATGAAAGTTGGTTGTCTGAGTCGGGCCGCACCCGAAGTTCGGTGAATTCGGTACCAGAGATCACCTTTTCAACCGGGATAGGAGCCACATGACGAGGGTACTGCCCACTAACTTTTGAGGGATGCCTGAAACGACTCGCCCCGACCGCAACCTCGCCCTTGAGCTCGTGAGAGTAACTGAATCCGCTGCACTGGCCGCTGCTCGATGGGTTGGCCGAGGCGACAAGAACGGAGCCGACGGAGCCGCTGTAGACGCGATGCGCACCGTGCTTGCCACCGTGCCAATGGATGGCATCGTGGTAATCGGCGAAGGTGAAAAAGACGAAGCTCCGATGCTCTACAACGGCGAGTCCGTCGGTGACGGCAGTGCTACCAAGACCGATGTCGCCGTTGACCCGATTGATGGCACCACACTCACATCATTGGGTCGTGCTAACGCCATTTCGGTGATTGCGGTTAGTGAGCGTGGCACGATGTTTAATCCAGGTCCGTGCGTATACATGGACAAGATCGCAGTCGGTCCGTCGGCAGCTGGACACATTGATATCAATGCAAGCCCAACCGAAAACTTGAAGCGCATTGCTAAAGCGAAGAACGAAAGTGTGCGCAATCTGACCGCGATGATTCTTGATCGCCCACGACACGCTGATCTGATTGACGAAGTGCGACGCACAGGTGCTCGAATCCGACTCATTAGTGATGGCGATATCTACGGTGCAATCGCCACCGCATGGCCGGATGCCGGAGTCGATGTTCTATTCGGTACAGGTGGCACGCCAGAAGGCGTGGTTGCTGCCGCAGCATTGAAGTGCATGGGTGGCGAAATACAAGGTCGCCTTTACCCACGCAATGAAGAAGAACGCAAAGCCGCAATTGACGCTGGCTATGACCTCAATCAGGTCCTCACCAACGAGGTGCTTGTGCGAGGCAACAACTGCTTCTTTGCCGCAACTGGTGTGACCGACGGCGAGTTGGTACGCGGCGTGCGCTACGACTCAAACGGTGCACGCACACAGTCGCTCGTGATGCGATCCAAGAGCGGCACCTATCGGTTGATTGATGCTTGGCATCGATTGGACAAACTCGCTGGCTATGCGAGTGTCAACTACGGCTGATTACTTCTTTCGTTTTGGAATGTTGGCGCGCATTCCAATTGCAAACATTTTGCGCCTCAATCGGCGTGGGGTCACATTTGTGACTGCATCAAGAACTTTGTAGACCGTTCCGGGCACCGAAACTGGCTTGTTGCGTGCCACGTCTTCTAAGCCAACGCGCGCGACCAACGCAGATGATGTCCACATCTTTTTCGGGAAGATGTCGTGGTGGTTACCGGTACCGGCGACTTGCTGAAACTCAGTTGCAGTCAGCCCCGGGCAAAGTGCAGTCACATGCACTCCTGCACCTTTCAATTCCACGTTCATCGCTTGGCTGAGGCTTAGTACATACGCCTTGGTTGCCGAATAAACCGCCATGAATGCTGACGGGTTGAAGGCTGCAATGCTCGAGACATTCAAGATGAAACCACGACCTCTGGGCGCCATAGTTGCTGCCGCGGCACGTGAAATGAGCGACAGCGAAGTGCAGTTGAGTGTTAGTTCATCAGCCATGCGTTGTGGGTCGTGTGTAGCGAGCAAAGTTTGCGATCCAAAGCCCGCGTTATTGACTACAAGATCAATCGGATTCGTATCACTTGCAACACGCTGTACGACCGCAGCGACACCTTCTTTTGTTACGAGGTCCGCCACCAGCACCTCGATGCCGGGGAGTTCCTTAGCCAACGCCTCGAGCCGGTCTTTGCGCCGGGCAACCACCACAACTGGAATACCAGCAGCGGCCAGTTGACGTGTTATCTCTTCGCCAATGCCGCTGGAGGCTCCGGTAACGAGGGCGCGCGTGAAGGGATAACCGGCCATCGGAGGCCTGCCGCAATCAGTGGGCGGTTATGCCCGTGTGGCCAGCTGCCGTGAGACGCGCCTGAGCGCGACGCAGAGCCGCTTCAGCTTCAGCATCATGACCGTGGCGCAGGGTCTCTTCAGCACGCTCACGGGCGCGCTGAGCGCGTGTGATGTCAATCTCTGCAGCGAGCTCGGCGTTGTCCGACAGAATTGTGACTGTTGAGCCGTTCACCTGCACGAAACCGCCATGGACTGCGATGTCCTGCACGGAACCGTCGACCAAATAGACCCGTGTGTGGTTCTCAACGAGAGACCCGAGGAACGGGGCATGGCCCGCGAGAAACGCGATCTCACCCCCACCGGCGGTGCGGGTAATGACCTGGTTTGCCTCGCCCGAGTAGAGAACCCGCTCGGGTGAGACAATCTCAATGGTCAATGACGCACCAACGGCCATTATGCGTTCTCCTGCAGCGCCTTCGCCTTGGCGAGCACCTGCTCGACGCCACCGACGTTCAAGAACGCCTGCTCTGGAACTTCGTCGAGTTCACCGTTGATCAGAGCCTCAAAGCTCTCTACGGTCTCAGCAACCGGCACGTACTCACCAGACACACCGGTGAACACTTCTGCCACATAGAACGGCTGCGACAAGAAGCGCTGCACCTTACGTGCGCGTGACACGGTAAGGCGGTCTTCTTCTGAGAGTTCATCAAGACCAAGAATTGCGATGATGTCCTGGAGTTCCTTGTAGCGCTGGAGGATTTCCTGTACGCGACGAGCAACGTTGTAGTGACGATCACCAACAACTTCCGGCGAGAGAATTGTCGAAGTCGATGCGAGTGGGTCCACCGCTGGGTAGATACCAAGTGATGCAATCTGACGGCTGAGTTCAGTGGTTGCATCCAAGAAGGTGAACGTAGTGAACGGCGCTGGGTCGGTGTAGTCGTCTGCAGGCACGTAAACGGCTTGCAGAGAAGTAATCGAACGACCACGGGTCGATGTGATTCGCTCCTGCAACTGACCCATTTCGTCAGCAAGTGTTGGCTGGTAACCCACGGCTGATGGCATACGACCGAGAAGTGTGGACACTTCAGATCCAGCCTGCACGAAACGGAAGATGTTGTCTACGAACAACAACACGTCTTGGTTCTGGACGTCACGGAAGTACTCCGCCATGGTCAACGCCGACAATGCAACGCGAAGTCGCACTCCCGGTGGCTCGTCCATCTGACCAAAAACGAGTGCGGCTTTTTCGAACACGCCCGACTCTTCCATTTCAAGACGAAGGTCGGTTCCTTCGCGGGTGCGCTCACCCACGCCAGCGAACACTGACACACCACCGTGCTTGGAGGCCACGCGGTTAATCATTTCGGTGATGAGAACGGTCTTGCCCACTCCTGCACCGCCGAACAAACCGATCTTTCCACCGGCAAGATATGGGGTGAGAAGGTCGATGACCTTGATGCCGGTTTCAAACATGCGCTTTGAAGGCTCGAGGGTGTCAAATGCGGGTGCTGGACGGTGAATCTCCCACCGCTCAGTGTTGGCAAACTTTGCCGGGTCGTCGTCGAGCACGTCACCCCACACGTTCCACACGTGGCCAAGGGTCGATGAGCCAACTGGCACCTGGATGCCGTGACCAGTGTTGCGCACTGCGGTACCACGGGTAAGGCCGTCGGTTGGCTTCAGACAAACAGCACGTACTCGGCTGTCACCGAGCTGCTGTGCGACCTCAGCCAAAATCACGTTCGGCTTTCCATCCACCATCACGGTGAACTCAAGCTCGGTGTTCAGTTCGGGCAGCGCACCACGCGGAAACTCCACGTCGATAACTGGACCTGCAATGGCGACAACTCGGCCGTCCTTTAGGTCTTCATTGGATGCAGTCATACTCATTTTGATTTCTCCTGCTCAGATTCTTCCGCTGGTGAGATTGTCTTCAAGTGCGAGTTCGATGAGACGCGCGGTCTCGTCTTTGTCGCCTGACGACAGTGCTTCCGCACCGCCGACGATTTCCATAATTTCTGTCGTGATCGAGTCCTGACGCGCGCGGTTCATGATGCGCGACAAGTTCTTGATCAACTCTTCTGCGTTGTCAGTTGCGGACTTCATAGCGCGCTGACGGAACGCGTGTTCAGATGCCGCCGCATTCAAAAGCGCGGCATAAATGCGCGCTTCGACATAGCGCGGCAAGAGGTGGTTGAGGATCGTGGTCGGATCTGGTTCGTATTCATAATCAGCAGACGCGCCCTCTTGACCACCAGCAGCAACTGCTTCGGTGTCAAGTGGAACGAGTGGACGCAAAACAACTTCTTGTGAACCCGCAGAAATAAAGCGCGTGTAAACGAGCTCCACTTTGTCAACTGCACCAGATACAAACAGGTCAACCACGTACTGACCGATTGCGATCGCGTCTGCGTGTGCTGGGCTGTCTGAGAAACCAGCAAAACCTTCGCCAAGTTTGTAGTCGCGGAAGCGTAGGTACGACTCAGCCTTGCGACCAACTGGCACCACGATGTAGTTCTTGCCCGCGAGCACATCGGCTTTGACTTCACCTTCAACTGCACGAAGCACGCCGGTGTTGTAACCACCACAGAGACCGCGGTCTGCAGTTACAGCGACATAACAAGTTGTCTTAACTTCGGAGCGACCCGCCAGGAATGGTGTGTCACGTGATGCGCCAGCGGCTGCGAGGTCACGAACTACAGCGGTGATCTGTTCCGAATACGGAACAGCCGCTTGTACTCGCTGCTGGGCCTTGACGATGCGGGACGCTGCGATCAACTCCATTGCGCGAGTGATCTTCTTTGTCGCCTGCACCGACCGAATACGGCCACGCAGAATTCGTTCCTGACCTCCTGCCATCTAGATCACTCCGTGGCGAGGGTCTTGTTGCTTGCGGCGGCGCCGAGCTCTTCCGCATCAGTTGCGGTCGGATCAGCGGCACCGGCAGCAGTGGCCGATGTCTTGAATGTCTTCTTGAATGCTTCGATGATTCCAGCAAGATCGGATGGCACATCCGACTTTGGATCCTGACGAATGCCGGCCAACAACGCACCGTGACGGGTACGCATGTGATCGAGCAACTCGGACTCAAAGCGACGCACATCAACCACCGGCAAATCGTCCAGATAACCCTTGGTGCCAGCGAAGATTGAAACGACCTGCTCTTCAACTGGCATTGGGCTGTTGAGTGGCTGCTTTAGCAACTCAACCAAGCGGTAGCCGCGCTCAAGCTGAGCTTTCGAAATGGCGTCCAACTCCGAACCGAAGGTTGCGAAAGCTTCGAGCTCACGGAACTGCGCGAGGTCAAGTTTCAACGTGCCTGACACGCTCTTCATCGACTTGATCTGTGCCGCACCACCTACGCGCGACACCGAAATGCCCACGTC
>JBIIRE010000021.1:0-17169 GCA_044341655.1 Ilumatobacteraceae bacterium
AGTGCATGAACGGAGCCAAAGGCGATCCACAACGAATGGCCGGAATGCGAAAAACGGTCCGTGACTCGGGAACAATCGCTGCAATGTTTCCAGAATCAAAGATCTATTTCGTTGGATTCGCGCGTCTCATAATTGATGAGCTGCAGCTTGATGCAGGCATGGAGATCTCCGCGGCTGATTACCGCAACATGAAACTTCGCGAACTCGCAGATTCAAAAATGAATTACCACTACATCGATGGCGCAGATCTCCTGTACGACGAAGATGCCTACGCCGACTATCTACCTTGCAAATGGTTCGACAAGGATCATTGCTCCATGGGAGTCGTTCGAGTTCGAGCTACTGATGGAGTTCACTTGTGCCCTAACAGCACGCTTGACTACCTAGAGGGCAATGCGCCGTGCCCCACCCACAACAGCGGTGCGATTCGGCTTGCTAGGCAAGTGCTGAAAGAGATCAGCTGAAGTAATCAGCTGCCCGTGAGGGCGCGCCAGTCCCCTGGCATCCTGCGGACTACTTCGTCTGGTGCGAGACGCAAAGTTGACTCAGGCACACGGTCTGCAACATCACGTGATTCGGCATAGTGGTGAATCACGTTTCCAACACCCTCAAACAATGTGCGGCGTGCGGCAGCAAGTTCTTCGGGTATTTGTTCGTCGAGCCAAGCCCAGATTCCAAATGCCAACTTGATGTCATGAATCACCGGGCCACGACCATAGATAGAAGCTCGTCGCAAAGCGATGGCAACCGTTCCACGAATGGCATCCTCAACGGTCTCACCTTTTCTTACTTTGATCTGTTTGCGGTAACGATTCGCGAGAGTTAACGCATAGCCCTGGTCGGGCCCCTGGTACCCAAGTCGACGACCGCTCGGCTGAAATCCGCTTACTTCAGCTTTACGATCCGGCATCCAAGAGGCCGGCACGTGATCGGGGCTCTCGTAAGCCTCGACTTCTTGGCGTGGAGTTACGGGTGCGAATCGTGGGGCTGACATGGTTTACAAACTACTTGGAAACCAACGATCAGCACACCTATTGAGAAGCGTGGAGCAGCCCAAAAATCAACGACTCTTCAAGTGCTCGCCATGATGCTTCGATGATGTTCCCCGATACTCCGATGGTGGTCCATGTGCGTGATCCATCAGTGGCATCGATCAACACCCGGGTAACGGCACCAGTTGCTGTTGCTCCATCAAGAATTCTCACCTTGAAGTCGGTGAGATGCACTTTTGCAAGATGCGTGAACTTTTCCTGCAAAGAGGCACGCAGCGCCTTGTCAATTGCATTGACCGGACCATTGCCTTCGGCTGTGTGCACTTCGCGCTTGTTTCCAGTCCATACCTTTACCGTGGCTTCAGTAGTGAAAGGCGCATCACCGGTTTCATCGGTGATCACGCGCATGCTTTCGACACGGAAGAAGTCCTGCTCCCACCCAGTCGCGCGGCGCATAAGAAGTTCAAGAGATGCATCCGCAGCTTCAAAGTGATAGCCCTCGTTCTCAAGACGCTTGAGGTCATCAATCACGCCGTTAATCGCTGGGCCATCAAGATCGATTCCTAACTCATCGGCTTTCATTTTGATGGTTGCTTTGCCTGCCATCTCACTGACAACAAATCGGGTGCCGTTGCCGACCGTTTCTGGATCAACGTGCTCGTAGGCATCCTTGGCACGCGCAATCGCCGAAACATGCAGGCCTGCCTTATGTGCGAATGCTGATGCTCCAACATATGGAGCCTGGGGATTGAGTGGCCGATTGAGTACCTCGGCTACGTGATGGCTCACAGCCGTTATGCGCTCAAGGTGACCTTCGGGAAGACACTCAAATCCCATCTTTAACTGCAAATTCGGTATCACGGTCGTGAGATTCGTGTTTCCTGTGCGCTCGCCTAGACCGTTCAAGGTACCTTGCACGTGCCGTGCGCCAGCAAGAACCGCAGCCATTGAGTTGGCGACAGCACAACCGGTGTCATCGTGACAGTGAATTCCGATGGTCACATCTGATCCGAGGTGCTTGATTACCGCTTCAACTGTTGCTCCAACCTCGTGTGGCAAAGAGCCGCCGTTCGTGTCGCAAAGAACAAGATGTGAAGCGCCTTTCATGACCGCTGCTTCGAGTACACGGAGAGCGAACTCGGGATTGCGCTTGTAGCCGTCAAAGAAGTGCTCAGCGTCAACCAGCACTCGCCTACCGTGACCAGCGAGAAAACCGACCGAATCAGCAACCATAGCCACACCCTCATCGAGCGAGGTTTGCAGTGCCTCAGTCACGTGATAATCCCAACTCTTTGCCACAATGCAGACCGCCGAGGTATTCGCATCGATGAGATTTTTCAAAGTGGCGTCATCATCAACTTTTCCCTTCGGGCGGCGTGTGGAGCCGAAAGCCACGAGGGTTGAAGCGTCAAGGCGCAATTCCTTCACCGCGCGCTCAAAAAACTCAACATCTTTCGGATTGGCTCCAGGCCAACCGCCTTCGATGAAGTGAACGCCGAGATGGTTAAGTTGCTCGGCGATTCGAAGCTTGTCCTCGACTGTGGCGGAAACACCTTCCACCTGCATGCCGTCACGCAATGTGGTGTCGAATACTTCGACGAGTTCTTTTGTGTTCTGATTCGTGCTCATTGCTGTTCTTTCTCAATTCGGGGCGGTAAACAAAAAAGCCGCCCTCTTTGTGGGCGGCGGCGTACGTGTATGTGAACGTACGCCTAACAAATAATGATGATCTCGGCGGTGCTTAAGGACTTCATGATGCTTCCAAGTCTTACGCACCGTGACTCCGATTGCAACCCCGATGAGCGAGTCCCCCGCTATGGTGCCAGTCATGGCACGCCCCTATGTCGCTGTTGGCCCTTATGAGTACACGAAAACAGATGCCCGGCGCACCCTGAAGGCGCTAGCTGAGATCTACAGCCACCACACGTGTAACAGCACGGATATTGCCCGCAATACGGGCCTGCGTATGCGGCTTGGGTCGCTTGCGCAGATGCTCGATCCAAAGACACACGATTTTGGTGACTCGCTCGATCTTGTGGCCTCTCATCTGGACAAGAATTTTGCGAGTTACACACCCGATGCGATCACTCGATTCTTGGAATCGCTTTGGGAAATTCTGCGAACCGATGCTGGATCGCAACTCATCGAAAGTGGAAGCGTGCATACACTTCAGGCAAATGGTGGTGGTGTGCCGAAGCCACAGATCGACTGCGCCAAAATCACTTTCGCGGGCGTAGATGGCGATGTGCAGGCCTCACGCAATCACCACGGCCGCCCCTGGCAAGCACTCTGTATCTGGAGCCGCGAAGTTATTGATTCGTTCCGCGCCAACGGCGATCCAATTACATATGGCAGTGCAGGTGAAAACATAACCGTGCGAAATCTCAACTGGTCTCTGGCTCAACCAGGCATGATGATGCAACTCGGTGACGTGGTTTGCCAAATAACTGCATTCGCAATTCCGTGCTCGCAAAACAAGGCGTGGTTCGCCGATGGCGACTATCGCAAAATGAGCCACGAGCGCGGGGACACTTCACGTCTCTATGCAATGGTGCGCACACCTGGTGTCATTAAACCTGGTGATCAAGTGCGAATTTTTTAGCGTAACTCGTTAGGCGAGTTCACACCAGTGGCTGTACTTGCTTACCTTGCCGCGAACGGCATCAGCGTAGATACCAGCAATCTGCTTGGTGATTGGCCCTGGGCAAGGAATTGCGCGATCGTCGACACTGTTCACAGCGCTGATCTCCGCAGCAGTACCTGAGAGGAACATCTCTTGTGCGATGTACACATCGGAGCGTGAAAGATTCTCTGCAACCATTGGAATTCCGAGATCAGAAGCAATTGTGGCGATACTCGACTGTGTGATGCCTTCAAGCGCACCAGCTGAGGTCGGTGGCGTGATGATCCGATCATGGCGCACTACAAAGACGTTTTCACCGGTGCATTCAGCAATGAAGCCGTGTGGGCTAAGCATTAGCGCCTCGTCATAACCCGCCTTCAGCGCTTCAACTTTGGCCAGCGAGGAGTTCACATAGTTGCCCACGGTTTTAGCTGCCGGCGGCATGATGTTGTGGTCATGGCGTGTCCATGAAGAGATTTTCAACCGAACGCCCTTTGTGATCGCATCGTCACCGAGGTACGCGCCCCATGGCCAGCAAGCAATTGCGACATCAACTTTGCACGGCAAGGTGTTCAAACCCATTTCGCCGTAGCCGTAGTAAGCCAGCGGCCGCACGTAGCACGATGGGAGCCCAGTTGACTTCACGGTGTCTTTGGTTGCTTGTACTAACTCTTCAACCGTAAATGGGATCTCCATACCCATGATGTGGGCACTCGCAAAAAGCCGTTCGATGTGCTCGGTCAAACGAAACACTGCGGGGCCATCGTCAGTTTCGTAAGCGCGGACACCTTCGAATACGCCGGTGCCGTAGTGCAGTGTGTGGGTCAACACATGCACTTTTGCATCGTCCCAATCGACGAGCTTTCCGTTCATCCAAATTTTCGGAGTGGTCTGAATGGGCATGTTTCCTCTAATCGCGATGCGGTTCGTTCAAATTACTTGAGAGCGGCGACGATCGCGTCGCCAATTCCTGTTGTTGTGCCTGAATGCTCTTGGTCGCAGGCTTTGCGAATGCGGTCAGCAGCTGAGGATTCGCCAAGAAAATCGAGCATCAATGCCGCCGATAACACTGCAGCAATAGGGTTCGCCTTGTTTTGGCCAGCGATGTCTGGCGCTGACCCGTGCACGGGTTCGAACATCGAGGGCCCGGTGCGAGCAGGATTCAGATTCGCCGAAGATGCGAGCCCTACACCACCGCTGACAGCACCACCTAGATCGGTGAGGATGTCACCAAACAAGTTGTCGGTAACGATCACGTCATAGCGATGCGGATCTTGGACGAAATAGATACAAGCCGCGTCAACATGGTTGTAAGCGGTCCCGACTTGTGGATATTCCTTGGCAACGAGATCAAAAGTGCGCTGCCAGAGATCACCGGCAAAGGTCAAGACATTCGTCTTGTGCACGAGAGTTACATGTTTGCGTTCACGCTTTGATGCGAGTTCAAATGCATAGCGAACACAACGCTCTACTCCTACGCGCGTGTTCACACTGCCTTGGGTAGCAACTTCATTAGGTGTGCCCTTGCGCAGCACTCCACCTTCGCCAACATACGGGCCTTCAGTGTTCTCGCGAATGACCACAAAGTCGTGCGGCTTGGCGTGACCTGGCGCCACACCAGCAAAGGGTCGCTGGTTGATGTACAGATCAAGATCAAATCGCATCTTGAGGAGCAAGCCGCGCTCAATTACTCCGGGGGGCACGTCTGGTGTACCAACCGCACCCAGCAAGATCGCGTCGAATTGGCGCAATTCGTCAAGAGTTGAATCGCTCAGAATCTCGCCGTCGCGCAAAAACCTTGAACCTCCAAGGTCGAATTCCTTGGTTTCCAAGTTCACGCCAGCGGCCTTAACCACCCTCAGCGCTTCGCGCACCACATCTGGGCCAATTCCATCTCCGCCAATAACTGCGACTTTGTTCGACATAGAAAGACGATTTTAGAACTCGGTGCCAGCCACAAAGCCATTGCAGATAGCCTTTAACCCTTATGGCTAGGCATCAACTCACACAGGCAGCCTTTGACCGCTTGCAAAGCGAGCTATACGACCTGACTACTCGAGGCCGTATTGAAGTGTCGCAAAAGATCGAACGCGCAAGAGAACTCGGGGATCTTTCCGAGAATGGCGATTATCACGCTGCCAAGGACGAGCAGGGCCACATGGAAGGTCGCATCCGTCAACTCGAAGCAATGTTGGAAGAAGGCAACTACGAGATCGTTGCCGCGCCTGACCATGGCGTCGTGGGAATCGGCACGGTCGTCGAAATTCTTTACGAAGGCGATGATCCTGACATGGCTGAGAAATACTTCCTCGGTCACATCGAAGAAGAGCTTGACGACCTTGACATCATGAGCCCTAATTCGCCCTTGGGCTCGGCGCTCCAGGGCCGCAAGGTGCAGGAATGGGTGGAATACGACGGTCCCAACGGCAGACTGAAAGTTCAGATCGTGTCGGTTGAGGTGCATAGCGCCTAAACCCGAAAGGGAGATGTGGACTCAAAGCATTCACTGAGCGAAGAAGTTCAGTCGCTTGCCCATGACTTCAATGCAATGCGCGACACCGTTGATGCCCTATCGCATGCAATTGAGGTGGTCGATGAAATTGCCCCGACACAACCGCCGGTTCCACCCGGACGCCATGTCGAGCTAGAGGGACGCGGAACCACCTTCATCCGTGAGCGTTTCAACCACGCCGATGGCAAAACCCTGTTCCTATTGCATGGCTGGACCGCTACAGCCGATCTCAACTGGTTCACTTCGTACGACGCGCTTGCTGAACATTTCAATATTGTCGCCCTCGACCACCGCGGACACGGCCGTGGCATTCGCTCGGACGAAGAGTTCACTCTCGAACAATGTGCCGACGACGTCGTGGCTCTAGCGGACCACCTCGGCATTGATGTGTTCACAGTGGTGGGCTACTCCATGGGTGGAGCTATCGCACAGTTGGTTGCAAAGAGACACCCCGACCATGTCGAAGCGTTAGTGCTCGGAGCAACTGCCTCATACTTTGCCGATACTCGAGCAGAGCGATTCTCATTCATGGGGCTCTCAGGGCTCGCCACTCTCGCCAAGTACACACCAGCCCAAGCACGTCAATGGATTACCGAGCATGCTTACTTGAATCGCAAGGCTGAGGGTTGGCATCCCTGGGCGATTGAAGAAGCCTCGCGACACGACTGGCGCATGATTCTTGAAGCGGGCAGTGCAATCGGAGAATTTGATTCCCGCGCATGGCTGCACGAACTCGATCTGCCCGCATCGGTGCTGGTCACAATGTCGGACAACGTCGTGCCCACCAAGCGCCAGATCAAACTGTTTGAAGCGCTGCCTCAAGCTGAGGCTTTTCGCTCAGATGGCAATCACGATGCCGTCGTTGAGCATCAACACTCGTTCGTGCCCGCCCTTGTACGGGCGTGCCAGTCTGCACTGGCGAGGGTGTAGCGATGGCCGAGAAGCTTTTTCGGCGCAGTCGTGTGCGTCGCACGCTCGCAGTAGCCGGTCTTGGTGCTCGAATCGGTGGCGGATATGCCACGACTGCTGCCCGCAAAATGTTCGCCTCAGCTGAACGCAAAGAGCAGTTGACCGCCGAACGTGAAATGCGAACGGCCGAACAAATCACCGAGCGTCTCGGCCACATGAAAGGTGCAATGATGAAACTCGGCCAGATGGCGAGTTATCTCGATAATGGCCTTCCTGATGCTTTGCGGCTAACACTTCAGCAACTGCAAGCAAGTGCTCCACCAATGAGCCGCGAGCTCGCGGAATCAGTTATTCGTGAGGAGTTTGGTCGCGACGTCTCTGACATCTTCCTCGAGTGGGATCCAACTCCCATTGCAGCAGCGTCAATCGGGCAGGTTCACCGCGCGTTGATACTTGATCCAAATACAAATACCGAGCGTGCTGTTGCTGTGAAGATTCAATACCCAGGTGTTGATCAGGCCATCGAAGCGGACCTTCGTAACGCGGATCTTCTTGGCACACTCTTGTCACTGGGCTTCAAAGGTTTAGACCCAGATGAGATGGTGGCCGAGATTCGCGAGCGACTAATCGAAGAGTTGGACTACACGCGCGAAGCGAAAAACCAACGCTTGTTCGCGGACTTCTATCGTGGGCACCCGTACATCAATGTCCCTGAAGTCGTGGATCATCTCTCAACTTCAAGAGTGCTCACTACTGATCTTGTAGTGGGTCACACGTGGCAAGAACTTCTTTCATGGAGCCAAGAAGAGCGCGACAAAGCGGGCGAGACACTCTTTAGGTTCGTGTTTCGAAGCCTGTACCGATTCCACATGTTCAACGGTGATCCTCATCCCGGCAATTACATCTTCCACGGCAGTGGAAAAGTTTCTTTTCTCGATTTCGGCCTAATTAAGCACTTCACTGACGACGAGATGCAGACCTTTCAAGACATGGTCGAAGCCGCCGCCATTCAACACGATGACGCGAAGTTCCGAATGATTGTGGAGAACGCTGGTTTATTACAAAAAGATGCACCAATAACGACCGATGAAGCTGGCGAGTACTTCTCGCACTTCTACTCGCCCGTACGTGAATCAAAAATCACCACATGGGATTCGGATTACGCCACATCAATTGTGCGACATACCTTTGACCGCAGTAGTCCCATCGCACAATACGCATCTGTGCCGCGTGCATTTGTGTTCATCCAGCGAATCAATCTTGGCCTCTATGCGCTACTTGGTGAGCTTGGCGCAACTGGTAACTACCGGTTGATCTCCGAGGAAATCTGGCCCATGGTGAATGGCTCACCCTCGACCTCCATGGGGGCTGAAGAAGCTGAATGGTTGGCGCAGAAGCTCAACTGACAACAGTTGTTAGATCAAGCCCGATATCCAGTACCGGCGATGAGTGCGTGAGTGCACCAACTGAGATGAAGTCAATACCTGTAGCGGCGACTTCGTTCGCGTTGGCAAGGGTCAGTCCGCCGCTTGCTTCAAGAATCACAGCCTTGCCAGTTTTCTTAGTGTGCCCCCTCGAAATGGCTACGGCCTGGCGCAACACTTCAGGGGGCATGTTGTCTAACAACACCACGTCGGCACCGGCATTGAGCGCCGTCTCGAGTTGTTCAATGGTGTCAACCTCGATCTCAATTGGAATGTGCGAGGCGGCAGCGCGAATCTTTGCAAATGCCTCCGCCACGCCGCCCGCGGCGACGATGTGGTTGTCCTTTACAAGTGCGGCATCAGACAGCGACATCCGGTGGTTCAATCCACCACCGCAACGCACGGCGTACTTCTCGAGCGCTCGCAATCCAGGAGTGGTTTTCCGTGTATCGCGTACTTTGGCTGTTGTGCCCTGCAAAGCATCGGCCCACTTAGCTGTATGCGTTGCTACACCCGATAGGTGACACAAAAGATTCAAAGCAGTGCGCTCAGCAGTCAACAACCTGCGTGTTGGTGCAGTAACCCACAGAATCTGATCACCTTTCTGCACGCGCGCGCCATCATTGCAAAGTATTTCGGTGCGTATTTCGCCACCAATCACGTCGAGCACAGCGATTGCAAGTGGTACTCCAGCAATGCAACCTTCAGCACGTGATGCAAATACCCCCTCGCTTCGCTGCTCCGCGGGCACTGTGGAATTTGTAGTGATGTCGTCACCATCTACAAGGTCTTCAAGCAGTGCGTTGACAATGATCTCACGTACCGAGTGCGGTGAGAGTCCGGCCGCTTCGAGAAGCCCTCGGGTATCAGGTGACAACTCATTGAACTCAGGCATGATCGTCAATTCTTATCCCACCGTCATGAAGACGTACATCGATATGCCGCTCCCATGCGGGCACGGGCCCCGCATAATCAGTTCGGCGGTGGCAACCACGGCTCTCAGTGCGTTGCATTGCGGCTTTTGCTACAGCAGTGGCAATTGTCAGCAGATTCGCCGCCTCAATGGTCTGTCGCGAGAGCGGCTCAGTACCAGGAACAGCAAGTGAGTCGAGTTCCGCGATGGCGGATTTCATCTTTGCGGGGTCACGCATCACTCCAAAATCACGCGACATTGCCGCGCGGGTTGCAGTACGTGCATCTGAATCAATACCGAAGACGTAGCCCTGCGGAAATGACACGGGCGAAAGGTGATCGGTTCGTGGCAAGTCCCAAGCAAGTGTTCGCCCAACTCGAGTTCCAGCCACAACACCTTCAGTGAGACTGTTCGAGGCCAAACGATTCGCGCCATGCACCCCGGTGTATGCGACTTCTCCTACTGCAAACAATCCACTGATATTTGTCCGACCATCGAGATCTGCATCTACCCCACCACATACATAATGGGCTGCTGGTGCAACCGGAATCATCTCCTTGCGGGGATCAATACCGTTATTCATGCAAGATTCGAAAATGGCTGGGAATCGCTCTGCAAAGTTATTGATCATTCGAGCGTCTAGATACACATGTGTACCCACACCGTTTGGTGACGCAGCGATGCAAGAACTGATTGCAGCCGCCACTACATCGCGGGGCGCAAGATCCTCCATTGGATGTACACCCTGCATCACGCGTTCACCCGCGGCGTCGTACAGCAACGCACCTTCACCACGCACTGCTTCTGAAATCAATGCGAGTTGACCCTTTGCTTCAACTCCTGCCCACAGTACCGTCGGATGGAATTGGACGAACTCAAGATCACGCGCAACCGCTCCTGCTCTTAATGCCATTGCCAAACCATCACCAGTTACTGCAGGAGGGTTAGATGTGCTGGCAAAAACTTGTCCGAATCCACCGGTGGCAACAATCACCGCAGGCGCAATTACTCGCCCCACAGAGACGACGGCTCCCCGTTCGTCGCAGATGACTACATCAACACCCATGACTGCCGAATTGCCGCTGGCATCAACACCAATCACAAGATCAACTGCGACAGCGTGCTCAAGTACATCAACACCAGCAGCACGAACACTCTCATCAAGGGTGCGTTGCACTTCTGCCCCTGACCGGTCGCCACCGGCGTGCACTATGCGGCGCTGCGAATGTCCACCTTCACGAGTGAGTGCTAGTTCGTTTTCGCTGCGATCAAATGCCGCACCGAGCCTCTGCAAATAGCGAATCGCGGTCGGCGCTTCAGCAACCAACATGCGCACATTTGCCTCGTCGCACAATCCCGCACCCGCCGCCAGCGTGTCCTGCACGTGCTCTTCAATGCTGTCGCGTGGGTCTAGGACTGCTGCCAACCCACCTTGCGCCCAAGCGGTGCTTCCTGCATCGAGGGTGTCTTTGGTGATTATCAAAACGTCTCGTACCGGCCGCGCAGCAAGTGCAGCGGACAAACCTGCAGCACCTGACCCCAGCACCACCACATCAACTTCACGCGTCCATGAAGAGTGCGGAAGGGCAATTCGCTGGGGAAGCATCAGCTATTCGCCAGTTGGCGAGGGTTGCCCCAGAGCGATCATTCTCTCCACCGATAACCGCGCGGCGTCTGCGGTTTCTTTTGGCACATTCACTTCATCCACACCCAGCTTCAGTGAGCGGAGAAGTTTTCCCGGTGTAATCATCTTCATGTACTTGCACACCGCAGCTCGATTCACGGCCAGAAATTCAACGCGAGGATTTGCCTTCTCGAGTTGGTAAATCATCCCGGTCTCGGTTGCAACTAGAACTTTGCTCGCAGTGGTGTTCCGCGCTGCCTCAACCATCGCACCAGTGGAAAGAATCTTGGTGCGCTCTGGGGGAACAACGCCAGCACCTGCGAGATACATCGCGCTCGTAGCGCAGCCACACTCAGGATGTACGAAGAGCTCCGCTTCGGGTTCTGCTTGCACCATGGCCTTTAGTTCAGCGCCGTTGATACCTGCGTGCACATGGCACTCACCCATCCAAATGTGCATGTTTTTGCGACCCGTGATGCGTTGCACATGGGCGCCGAGAAACTGGTCCGGGCAGAAGAGAACTTCACGATCTTCGGAAATTGATGCAACCACATCAACAGCGTTTGATGAGGTGCAACAGATATCCGTTTCAGCTTTGACCGCGGCCGTAGTGTTCACGTAGCTCACGACTACCGCACCAGGGTGCTCTGCTTTCCAAGCCCGTAGTTGAGCAGCCGTAATGGTGTCAGCTAGCGAGCACCCTGCATTTGCATCTGGAATCAGTACCCGCTTGTCGTAAGCGAGAATCTTGGCAGTCTCGGCCATGAAGTGAACGCCACAAAAAATGATCGTTGACTGTTTTGCCTTTGCCGCAACACGTGAAAGTGCAAGTGAATCACCGACATGATCCGCGATGTCTTGGATCTCGGGCACTTGATAGTTGTGCGCAAGAATGACCGCGTCTTTTTCCGCTGCCAAGGTGCGCACTTGCTCACGCCAATCCGACGGGAGAATTTCGACTGCTTCGATTGTCACATGTGTAAGGCTACGAGGTGGCTGTTGAAAACCAGAACTGCATTACGGCATCGTTTAATGCTCCAGTAGCGGAACCCTCATCCACAAGCACTTCACATGATTCGTCCTCAAATCGCAGCCCCGAAACCACACCCTCGTTTGAGACCATCACTGTGAGACGCACGCGCCGGCGCTCTGCACTTGAGTTCTCAATCGGAGTAGCCCAACCAGTGGTCACGAGTATTGCGGCATCAAAAACCCTTGCCACCGAACTTGCTGGGCGCTCAAGGAGGTCATAAACATCCTGATGTGCATCCAAGAAGCAAAGACGGAATAATTCACTTGGATCTTCAACATTCGGTGATGGATTTGTGGTGGCGCCGTAAAGCCTCGCCTTGTCTAACTGGAATCCGATTTCACTCTCGTGGAGTTGCTGCTCTATCGCGCGAAGCAAACGCGTATTAGCGGCATCGTTTGGGTCGGTGGTGGAAATGGTGTTGGTCATGCACACAAGTGCGCCAACGATTCAACGTTGGGGAAGGCGCCTAGATGCCAATCTGTCGTTGCAACTCCGCCGCTGATGCCAAAAGCTTCTTGCCGTACTTAGCACCAGGCTTTCGCGTCATGCGCTCGAGCGGGCCAGAGATACACAGTGCACCAAGAAGTACACCTGACCGCGACCGCACCGGCGCGGAGACTGATGCAACTCCGGCTTCGCGTTCCTCAACGGACTCAACCCAGCCAGAAGGGCCAATTTTTGCGCCACTCAGAATGTGCCCCGCTGAGCCCTTAGACAACGGAAGTAATGAACCTTCGGGCACGATCCAGCGGAGTCCATGACTGGCTTCGACCGAAACGAGACAACGGCGCATGTTGCCCTCTTTTACATAAAACTGCACACCTTCGCGAGTGGTTCGCTGAAGAGTCTCAGCAATGGGACGAGTGCGCGAGGACAACGGAAAATCTCTCTCAGCAGCCTGCCCTAAAGCCACGAAAGTCGCTCCGAGGTGGTAGCAGCCAAGGTCATCACGACGCAGCATTCCATGCTGTTCGAGTGCGGTAGCGAGCCTGTGTGCAGTTGCCCGCGGGATGCCAGTGACATCAACAAGATCAAGCAAAGACAATGAACCTGAAGCGCGTACTGCCTCGATCACGGTCATCACTTTGTCTATTACGCCAACTCCACCTACACTGTTCATTAGTTAGGAATCTAATCCCACATAGTGAGATTTGCAAAGAACCGAGACGAACTATGGCAACAACACTTCCAGAGAAGGTGTGGAACAACCACTTGGTCCACACAGACGAGAACGGCAACTCGCTCATCTACATCGACCTCCACATGATTCATGAGGTCACGAGCCCACAGGCCTTCGATGGACTGCGCATGAGCGGTCGAACCGTGCGTAGGCCTGAGCTCACTATCGCTACCGAAGACCACAATGTGCCAACAGAGAACATTCATCTTCCAATTGCCGATCCAATCTCTGCACGACAAGTTGAAGTGTTGCGCGAGAACGCAAAAGAATTCGGTATCGAGGTGTTCTCAATGGGCAACCCGAATCAAGGAATCGTGCACGTAATTGGCCCCGAGCAGGGTCGCACACTTCCAGGTATGACCATTGTTTGCGGAGACAGCCACACCGCAACCCATGGAGCATTTGGAGCGCTCGCATTTGGTATCGGCACCAGCGAGGTGGAGCACGTGCTCGCTACCCAAACACTTCCGCAATCCGCTCCCAAGTACATGAGCGTCGAAGTTGACGGTGAGTTACCTGCTGGCTCAACCGCAAAAGACGTGATCCTTGCGATCATTGGCAAGATCGGCACAGGTGGCGGCATCGGACACGTAATCGAATACCGCGGTTCAGTAATTCGCGGTCTGTCGATGGAAGGCCGCATGACCGTATGCAATATGTCGATCGAAGCTGGAGCGCGCGCTGGTCTCGTCGCTCCCGACGACACGACTTTTGCCTACCTCGACGGACGCAAGCATGCACCTAAAGGAAAAGCATGGGAACAAGCACTCGACGAGTGGCGCAAGCTTCAAACAGATGCAGGTGCAAAGTGGGACAAAGAAGTGTTGTTGCACGGTCGCGACATTGCTCCGCACGTTTCTTGGGGCACAAACCCCGCACAAGTTGCACCGATCACCTCAAGCATTCCTTCGCCTGACGACTTCGACGATCCAACCGTGCGTGACAACGTTGCGCGCGCCCTCGATTACATGGGGCTTAAAGCGGGCACACCGATTCGCGACATTCCAGTTGACACGATCTTCATTGGCTCGTGCACCAATGGCCGCATAGAAGACTTGCGCGCTGCGGCGGCGGTTCTCGATGGCCGCAAGGTTTCAATCAAGCGCGCAATGATCGTGCCCGGCAGCCACGCGGTGAAGGCTCAAGCCGAAGCCGAAGGCCTCGACAAGATCTTCAAAGCCGCTGGTGCGGACTGGCGCGAACCGGGTTGCTCGATGTGTTTGGCCATGAACCCCGACAAACTTGCCCCCGGCGAGCGCGCAGCCAGCACGAGCAACCGCAACTTTGAAGGGCGTCAAGGCCGAGGAGGTCGCACACATCTCGTGTCCCCCGCAATCGCTGCTGCAACGGCAGTGGCGGGCCACTTTGCAACACCAGAAGATTTGGGAGGACGCTGAAAATGAAAGCCGTACAAATACTCACTGGAACAGGGCTGCCATTGCGTCGCAGCGATGTTGATACCGACCAAATCATTCCGGCAGATTGGTTGAAGCGCGTGGAGCGCACGGGCTTCGAAGCTGGCCTCTTTTCCACTTGGCGCGATGACAAAGACTTCGTACTCAATGATCAACGCTTTGCCGGGGCCACCGTCCTAGTTGCTGGGCCATCATTCGGTGTCGGCTCATCGCGCGAGCATGCGGTGTGGGCGATTCAGCAATACGGCTTTGATGCCGTAATTGCGCCGTCGTTTTCAGACATCTTCCGCAACAACTGCACGAAGAACGGTCTCGTGCCCGTCGTATTGCCAGAAGCAGATGTAGTGCAGATCTGGGATGCAATTGAGAAGGATCCCGCAACTCCAATCACTGTCGACATGGAGAAACTGATTGTTGAAGTGCCAGCAATCGGGCTTAGGGCAAGCTTTCCGATGAATGAATCCGTACAACACCGCTTCCTGAACGGTCTAGACGACATCGGTATCACCATGTCTCACGCTGACGCGATCAGTGCATATGAGACCAAGCGCCCAACTTGGCTAGCCAAGTAATCAGATTCTGAAGTCTGGCAAATGACGCAGGCGAACGTCATTTGAGAACACTTCGATCGGTGCGTCATTCGGCAGGCGTAGTGCGCGCTGAATGATTCGCACTGTTGTGTGTTGGTTGTACTCGGCCAGTGTGACCGCCCAGCCGTCGCGTCCAGCGCGCGCAGTGCGACCGGAGCGATGTAGATAGTTCTTTGGATCGATCGGCGGCACATAGTGCACCACCACCGCGATGTCATCAATATCGATTCCGCGCGCTGCAACATCGGTCGCAACCAGAACGTCCAACTTGCCATCGGTGAATTGCTTCAGTGCGCGCTCACGCGAACTTTGCGGAAGGTCTCCGTGAATCGCGGATGCTTTTGAACCAAGATCCTGAAGTGCGTTTGCAACTTTGTCGCATTCACGTTTCGTATCACAGAACACCACGGTCTTACCGTTCGAAGTCGCAATGGAGTGCACAACCTTGTTCTTGTCCATGTGATGGACCGCAAGAAACAAGTGATGCATGGTTCCAACGGTGTCTGTGGGTGCGTCAATTGAGACTTCATCTGGATCAGTCATATATCGTGCGCGCAGGTTGCCCACCTGTCCATCGAGCGTGGCCGAAAACAGCATCGTCTGATGCGGTTGCTTCACATGGCGAAGAATCCACTCAACCTGTGGAGTGAACCCCTCATCGGCCATGCGATCAGCCTCATCAAGCACCACAACTTGCAGTCCTCCAAGATCAATTTCGCCAGACTTCATAAGGTCAATCAGTCGCAACGGAGTTGCAGCAACAATCTCGACACCTTTTTCCAATTTGTCGACCTGGGTTTGCCGCGAGGCTCCACCGTAAACAGCGAGTACTCGGCGATCGCAGGCTTTTGCGATCGGCTCAAGTACCTCGGCTACTTGCACTGCGAGCTCGCGGGTCGGCACGAGGATGAGACCGTGTGGGCGCGATGGTTTGGCGCCCGCATCAATCCGGGCAATCATCGGCACACCAAAAGCAAGGGTCTTGCCCGACCCCGTGCGCGCACGGCCGCACAGATCGCGCCCAGTAAGAGCCACCGGAATTGCCTGCACCTGGATTGCAAACGGCTCAGAAAATCCAGCTGCGGAAAGGCCGGCATCAACAAAGTCGGGTACACCAAGTGCCGCGAAACCGGTCGAGGGGGAATGACTACGGGTCATGCAAGGGACTCAAACATTTGCTTTTAACCGTACAGGGTGTCGGTCGATTCGGCTCGTAACCTAAATTTCACTCCCCGACCTTCAGAAAGATGCGTGTTCACCGTTGCTGAGTATGTAGGTTTGTCATCCTGTGTCCGAGACCCTCTCGGCCAGAAAGGACCTACCCACAACGGATCTGCACCGAGCGAAATGTTCGTACGTACCGGGCGCTTTGCAACGACGTGCGATACCCGCCACGGGCGAACCCTTCTCCATCGGAGGCGTTCACATGGCTCATGTCATAAATGCTCATGTCATAAATGACGGTATCGACGGCACTGTTACGGCAGGTCGTAAGGGAATCCCTTACGACTGGCAACAGTTTCTGATTCCTGAGGAATCAGAGTTCAACACCGAACTAGAAGAAATACTCGAGAGCAGCGTTGCATCGAGCGCAGTAGAAAGCTCGATAGCTTGACCGCCGCGTGTCCAGGACGCGTGCTCATTCTTGGATGCGGATCGGTTGCTCAATGCACCGCTCCACTCCTCGTGCGCGATCTTGGTTTCAAACCGGAACAAATTCGCATTCTCGACTTTGTCGACAACCGCCATCGTGTTGCCGACCTGATCGCCAAAGGCGTGGTGTACGAAGAAGAGCGAATCACCCCAGAAAACATCGACCAGGTGCTTTCAGAGCGCGTGAGCAGCGGAGACATGCTGCTCGACCTCGCTTGGAACATCGACTGCAATGTGATTCTGCAATGGTGTCGTGATCACAATGTGCGCTACCTAAATACCTCCGTCGAGGTTTGGGATC
>JBIIRE010000104.1:0-5731 GCA_044341655.1 Ilumatobacteraceae bacterium
CAGTTTGATGCTCGGGCGTATCGATTCCTGCTCCTTCAGGCTCACTACCGTTCACCAGTACGCGTTGGCGACAACCTTGAAGCAGCTGTGAGTGCACTTGGATCCTTGGATTCATTTGCAGCACGCGCAGGGGAGCTTCTCAATTCGGTTCCCGATCCAGTCGTGCTGGACAAATTCCGCGAAGCGATGGACAACGACCTCGATACTCCGGCTGCAACGGCACTGATATTCGACACCGTTCGGATGGCGAACACTGCAATCGATGCAGAAGATCCGGCACGTGCCGGCGCTTTGGCTAGTGCTGTACGAGAGATGTGCAGTGCGGTTGGGCTTGAGTTGAAAGTCGGCGAAGAAGTTCCGGCAGAAATTAAAGCTCGGGCCAGTGAACTCGATGCTGCGCGCGCCGCAAAAGATTTTGCTACGGCCGATGCAATTCGCAACGAGTTACAAGCGGGTGGCTGGTTGGTAGAGACATCAAAGGAAGGCACACGCGTCCGCCGCGCGTAGTCAATCCCTTGACCAAGAAAGATAAGACACCACTCCCACAGGGCTTTTGGACTATCTGGACCACGGTCGCCCTTGACCTGGTTGGGTTTGGAATGGTTGCACCAATTCTTGGTCGCTATGCGGAACGGTATGGAGCGAGTGGATTTCAAGTGGGCTTACTTTTTGCCACCTTCTCCCTCGCACAATTCGTCTTCTCTCCGATTCTTGGTCGACTCTCAGATCGCATTGGTCGCAAACCAGTAATTCTCATCTCGCTATGCGGAACCGCAATCGGTTCATTCATTACTGGTGCAGCTGGTGCTCTTTGGGTGTTGTTCCTAGGGCGTGCGATTGACGGTGCATCTGGAGCGAGTGTCTCGGTTGCCCAAGGTGCAATCACTGACATTGCACCGCCAGAACAGCGCGCAAAGTTGCTGGGAATGCTTGGTGCGGCATTTGGTGCCGGCTTTGTGTTGGGCCCAGCAGTTGGTGGTCTCGCTGCACTAGGGGGATCACACGTTCCGTTTTATGTTGCGAGTGCAATAGCGGCGATTAATGCAATCGCGGCCTGGATCCGCCTGCCAGAGACACACGTAGATCGAACAGTGAAGAAGTCTGTAGATGTGAAGCCGCGAGTGCTGACACCAATAATGATCCGTTTTGCCGCAATCGGTTTCATCTCAACTGCAGCGTTCTCGGGATTTGAAGCGACGTTCTCGCTCTTTGGCGGAGAGCGATTCAATCTGACTGAAGGTTCTGCGGCAGTCGTTTTCTTATGTGTTGGTGTGTTGCTTGTGATCGTGCAAGGCGTTCTCATCGGCCCACTCACAGCCAGCCTCGGATCAGCGAGATTATTCACATACGGCCAGATCGGCTGTGCGGCTGGCCTCGCGGTCTTGGCTACCGCCCAACAGTGGGTTGTTTTGGGCGTTGCGCTGGCACTCCTCGCCATGGGCCAAGGTTTGGCATCGCCATCGATAACCACACTCGTCGTGGATGCTGCAGGCGAACAGCGTCGGGGTGAGGCACTTGGCTATCAGCAAAGTGCGAACGCACTCGCGCGCATTATTGGTCCCGCATTTGCTGGCCTGTTATTTGATCGCATCTCGACTGGCACGCCATATGCGGTTGGAGCAGTCTTTAGTGTGATCGCGGCAGTGTTGTTCTTGACTCGCGGCCGGGTCAAGAACCAGTAGGTCTTGCAACGTAATAGGTAAGCAACCCTTGACTGGCGACTGGCAGACGCTGGAAAACAATTCGTACTTGGGTGTTGGCTGGGATCACTGTTCCAGCGGGGAAGACGACTCCTAGTTCCTCTGCTTCGATTCCAGAAAGATCAATTGGGTAGCTGTAGTTATTTCTCAGAAGCGCAGATGCAAGTGCACCGTTCTCACCCATGGTGATATCAGAGACCACAAAATTGGGGGTGGTGGGTTGAGGCTCTGGTATCCAGTCCAGAATTTGGCGACGCTTGGGAATCAGAAAGTCGTTAATGATCAAGTTCTGAGCTTCAAGCATGGATTGTGAGATTCCGTATTGGCCCCATTTTTGAGCATCAAGTTCTGCCTCATCAGCCAGCAATGTATGCAGGTTTTCCAGTTCCTTCTCGATCAACCCAGGTGCGTAGAAGGCGTCAACAAGAGTGCGGACACGACGATCGATCAACTCGCGGAAAAAGGGAATCTCTACGAAGATTTCCACCAGTTTGTTGTTGGTTTCAAATGTCAGCCAGTCATATACGCGCACATCATCACACATTGCGTTGCAAGGAGCGTGGTAGCGACGACCAAAATTCAAATCAAAGTCAATTGGTATCAGGCGCCACTTTGAATCTTCGGCATCAAACATCACGTAATAGTTCTTGTACTCCCACTCAGGATGCTGAACCACAATCATTGTTGCGATTGCATTGATCACTTGGGGAATATCGATGTACTGCAACGCGAATTGAATCGCTTGCTCGTCGCTCATCTCTGTTAGCTGCTTCATGAAATCACGAAGTATCACATCGTTGTCGTCAAGGTATTTGAGTGATGAACGCTCGTAGAAGAGTCTGAACTCATCCTCTGGAAGATCGGCTTGACTAGCCGAGAGCCGTGAGACTCGCTCAGCTTTCCAGACATAAGTTTGATCGGAGAGGCCATGTTTTTCGCGCCAGTCGCCATTAACGCGTTCGCCAAACAGGTACAAACCAAAGAATTCACCATTGAGTTGAACTTCGAGTGGGAAAGCGACTTGCGACATACCCCCGGAAAGTGTTTGCGATTTGTAGGTAAGAATCTCTCGTGAGAAAGATTTGTCAGTAGCAGCTGGCATCAAGTCAAACTCGCTCACATGATTTTCGAGCTGACCTCCGGCATTCCACGTGTAACCGTAGGGAAGCGTGACCTTCCATTTTTTCTTGCGGTTTGAGCGAGCTTGGTTGCCCTTGATGCGAATAGTTGTGTTGTCAAAAACCACGCCATCCAGCACAAACACTGCTGGGTAGCCGTCATCACCATGGAGAGTTGAGTCATAGCGCGCCTCTTCGTAAAGCTCCTCGGGCATAAACCATTGGATTGTCGGCAGGTCAGTGCTTGCTTGGTCCACCTGCTGAACGACTGCACCTAAATACTGAGCACCATCACCTTGTCGCGGCCATGTGCCTTCAACACCATCTGACTTGGCAAGTAATCGGAATCTAATTAGCGATCCAGCAGCTTGGGCGGGGATTGTTGCCAGTGCTTGACCACCATCTTCAATTTGCATTGGGATGACAACTTCCTCTGCGAAGCCGATTCGGTAGGCAAGATCGGCTTCGTCAACATGATCAAACTGAGCGGTTACTTGCACGGGCTCACTCGCGGTTGGCGATGTTTTGAATTCGATTGTCTCCACAAGGGGAATTGGCTGCAACGCATCAACAGCTGCAACGCCCGGAGTAGGAGGCAGCGCATCCCAGTTACCTGGCTGTAGTCCCAAAATGTCGCGGTTGCGGCGGTGGAGTGATCCACCTTCACCATCTGCCCAAGCGGGCCACGGCCCATGGTCTTCGTATTGAATCGCATCGTGTGCGACTCCTGAATCATCAACAAGGACGAGTAGGTCGCTGCTGCGCGACAGTTCTTTTGTGCCAGCGTCGCCTTGAAGAAGGAATACTCCACCTGGCTTCAGCAAAGTAGGTGCACTGAAGCAATAGCTAATTCCCGCCACACACCATCCGTTTAGATCGGCACTGCTACTAGAGCCATTGGTGATCTCAACATATGCCTCGGCTGGGTTGTTTGATTCGGGGTGGTAGCGCACTTCAGAGAAGAAGACTTCTGCTGAAAGCCGTCCCAGGTTTGGTGATTCAGGATCGATGATGCTGTTGGGTGTTGGGGAAGCAGAACTCCAGTCCGCAAAGGAGTTAGCAGTGTCAAAGTTGATCCGTTGCAACGAGTGTCCCGCGCCGTTGGCAAGTGTTGACCACGGAGCATCAGGCGAGAATTCAACGGCGTCAATAATCTGTCCAAGTGCATCTACCAGATCAATTCGCTCACCTTCATTGGCGAGTCCTCCAAGAAATTCATCACTGTTCACGGTGATCGCTTGACCTGGAGCGATGACGGTAGGAGTGTCAAAGCAGTAGTCAACTCCTTCGATGCACCAGTCCTGAATTTGTGCGGGCCGTGAACCGACATTCGCTAGTTCAATGAACTCACCCAGCAGGACTCCCTCTACGGGGCGATAGTTGATCTCGCTTATGCGCACTACTGCACCGCCGGCTTTTGAATTTCCAGAGTCGCTACTCGAGCACGCGGGTGCCACCAACGTCGCACATAGGCCCACGGCAACGGCACGGGTGAAGTGGGACCGTGCCCCGCTTGGGATTCTCATGGCCTAATCAACTCAAAGGTGGTGCCGATGCAAATAGCATAGGTGCATCTCGTTTATGCAAAGACTTGCGTGAACAAACGATTGGGGCAATAAATGGCAGAGCTTGATGTCGCCGAACTCATTCGTGACTTGGTGCTCAACCTTGTCGCACTGTTTGTTCTCGTGTACCTGATCTATTACCGGCAGCATCGTCGCCGTGAGCAGGCGATCGGGTACGTTGCATTTAACGTGAGCCTCTTCACGGTTGCCGCGGCATTGGGTTCATCAAATCCTCTTAACGTTGGTGCGGGATTTGGGTTATTTGCGGTGCTGTCAATTGTGCGTCTGCGATCCGATGAATCCAGTCAAACTGAGATTGGCTACACCATGATCGCGTTGGTTTTGGGACTCATGACTGGCCTCCCCGAGATGGAGTTCCATATCAAGATCATCTTTGCGATCCTGCTGATTGCAACCATGATTGTGGTTGATAGTCCATTTATCGTGCGCCGCAAACGATGTGACCGTGTTGGATTAGAAATTGACCGTGTCATAACCGATCCTGCGGAGTTAATGACCCACGTGGCGACGATGCTGCAGGCACCAATCCACAACATTGAAGTACGCAAGATCGACTTCGTTCGTGAAACCATGTCGATATATGCAGTGGCAGAGTTTTCTGTTCCGCATCGTGTGGTGCGAGCCAGCTGAATGCATCCACTTGACGAAGTTGTGGCCGGACTCAAAAGTGCGCCACTCGAAGATGCGGTGGGTGATGCGGCATTGCTGCGGCGCCACGATCACAAATTTGTGATTTCGTTAGAACAGGCGATGGCAGTGGGTAGCAACCTGAATTCTGATTGGCAGGTTCTGGAAGTTGATGGACGCCGCGCTCACCGATATCGCTCGTGCTACTTCGATACTTTGGATTTCGCTCTGTTTCGCGCACATGTGCAGGGCCGTCGCCGTAGGTACAAGGTGCGTGTGCGGTCTCAAGGTGAAAGCACAAACACTTGGCTCGAGCTGAAGACCAAGACTGATCGATCAGAGACAAACAAGCTTCGCTGGCTTCGAGACGGTAATGGGTTCGTAGACCTAACTGTGATTGAGCGCTCGCATCTGACCACCGCTTTAGACACGGTCTATGGCTCAATGGTCTTGCCGCCGCTGGTGGCTTCGCTAGATCTTCGATACATCCGACGCACGTTGATCAATTCACGGACCAACGAACGCATCACAATGGATGTTGATCTCATTGCCGCAACAGCCGGGGCCACAGGCGATCTTTTTCCGGATGCTGTAGTGATGGAGATCAAATCCTCAACAGAAAATGGCCCCGCATTAATTGATGCGCGGAAAATTGGTCTGCGACCGATGAGGGTGAGCAAGTACTGCGTGGCCGTGTCCA
>JBIIRE010000105.1:0-5710 GCA_044341655.1 Ilumatobacteraceae bacterium
CTGTGATGTGGTGGAGCGCGCGGTTGTCGCATCGTTGGCTGCAGGTGTGCGCGATGCTGAAGCGCTAGAGCGTGATGTGCGCAGAGCGGCAGGCAAGTTTGTTTCGGATCGAACCAAGCGACGGCCAATGATCGTGCCCGTTGTTATGGGCACATGAGACTCCGCATCGCCACGTTTAGCGTTGCGCTTCTGTTTGCAGTTGCTGCATGCGGGAACGAAACATCAAAGCAGACCGAATTGCTACTCAGAGTCGATCTGATAGATGAAGCGGTCAAAGCAGTCGAAGCCTGGAATGCCGAACAAACTGTGAGCCTCATCGACACCGGCGAGGATGAACTCGAATATTTTGAGATCAATGCAACGCCGACCTTGGTGAATATCTATGTGGCTGCTAGTAACGCCACTAAAGCAATTGCATTTATCTATCGCGATGGTGCGCTCGAGGAACCTGCTCAGGCTGAGACCGCAAGTGGATCCACTGTGGTGTGGAGCGATGTGGATCCAGATATCGACAACGCGTCGGTTTACGAAAAAGTTGTGGAAGCACTTCCAGAGTCCACAGTAAGCAGGTTCGTTATCGCTCGTGATGCGGAGTTCGACCGACTCACTTACCGTGTTGTCATGGTCTCTGATCTAGGGGGCGAATTCGCTGCCTATGTGGAGCCCAGCGGCAAGATAATCGGTGGAGACTTATTGGGCTAGGGGCGATTGACGCACTCAGCCAACACCCCATAACTACGCTTTGGGGCATGCCCTCCAAGGCGAAAAACTCCCGCAAACCAAAGCGAAATGCGCCTTCGAGAGCCTCGAAGGGCAAAGTGTCGCGCCCCAAAGCCTTGGCTGACGCCACTGGAGAACGCGAACTCCCTGAAAGTGGAACTCTTTGGCAGAACATCGTTAGTGGCCGCGAGTCAGACCTCGGCGGCGTTGCCTTAATCAGCGTTGGGCTTCTACTCGTACTCGGTGTTTATTTCCACATTGCTGGTCCGGTTGGTCGTGGCATCACAACAGCACTCGGTTGGCTCGTGGGCGTTGGCCGATTCTTGGTCCCGGCAGTTCTGATTGGTGCGGGGGTTGCACTGGTTCGCCGTGGGAGCACTGAGCACAAGTTGCGCCTAATCACGGGTTGGATTGTCGTTTGTTGGGTTGGGCTTGGGTTTGCTCATCTGTTTAATGGCCCACCGAACTTCTCCGCCAGTGTTGACGACGTGAAGCCTGCGGGTGGCTGGATCGGAGCATTAATCGGTGCACCATTGCGCGGGTCTATTGGATCAGTGGGCACGTTTGTTGTTCTGTTCGCACTGATGATTGGTGGCGTTGTGTTGGTGTCTGGGCTCACAGTGCCGGCACTTGTGCGGCGCATACGTGAGCTCTTCAAGTCGCTAGGTGAGCCCGTTGGTCGAGGTGCGCGCAAGGTTTATGGTGACATCTCCACCTTGAGCAGCGACCGTGCAGAGGATGCCGAATTTGAATCAGCGCCTTCGATGGGCCATTCGGTCGCGCCGTCAACCCCAACACCGTCTGGGATTTACGACCTCGCCACTGAAAACCCGGAGTTACTGGAAGAGCGTCCACAAAAAAATCGTGAGCCCAAGCCGAAGCCTCAAGAAGCGGCGCCCCGTGATGTAGAACCACGCCCAGAACGCGTCGTGCCTACCTTCAGTCATCCCGTGCAAGATCCGTTGCCGATTCCCAATGCTCCCGTCCTTAGTGATTGGAAATTGCCTTCCAATGATTTGTTGAAGCGCACACCTGCACACGAAGTTGATACCGAGTCAGTTGAGCGCCAAGGTCAAGTTCTGCAA
Organism: Ilumatobacteraceae bacterium; assembly: GCA_044341655.1. Lineage (GTDB taxonomy): Bacteria > Actinomycetota > Acidimicrobiia > Acidimicrobiales > Ilumatobacteraceae > CAIYHK01. The sequence continues at coordinate 1,806 of JBIIRE010000105.1, forward strand.
GAAGCGCTGGCTGCGCACGGAGTTGATACAAAGCTGGTTGGTAAAACCGTGGGCCCCACCGTCACTCGATTCGAACTCGAGATTGGTCCTGGAGTCAAAGTGGCTCGGGTTACCGCATTGAACCGTGACATTGCCTATTCGCTGGCCGCAGTTGACGTGCGAATCCTTGCTCCAATTCCAGGTAAGTCAGCGATCGGTGTTGAAGTACCTAACTTGAAACGTGAGTTGGTGTCGCTGGGTGATCTCATGGTCTCGCCGGAAGCGAAGATTTCCAGCCATCCACTTGATGTTGCAGTCGGCAAGGACATCGCGGGTCGTGCAGTGTTTATGAATCTCGCAACAACCCCGCATCTTTTGATTGCGGGCGCAACCGGGGCGGGTAAGTCGAGTGGTCTCAACTGCATCATCACTTCATTGCTCATGCGCACCACGCCAGAACAAGTACGGCTCATCTTGATTGACCCAAAGCAGGTTGAGATGGGGCAGTACGCACGTTTGCCGCATTTGCTCACTGAGCCGGTTACAAATCCAAAGCTTGCTGCCAACGCATTGAAGTGGGCGGTAACCGAAATGGAGCGCCGCTATGACCTGCTGGTTGAAGTTGGCTATCGCGACATCGCTGGCTACAACGCGGGCTTTGATCGCGGCGAACTCCCCGAGCGCCCCGAAGGTATGGAGCCGTTGAAGCGCCTGCCCTTCGTTGTAGTGGTTGTGGATGAGTTAAATGACTTGATGATGGTTGCTGCGCGCGATGTCGAGGATTCAATCACGCGCATCGCCCAGAAAGCTCGCGCAGTTGGCATCCACCTGATCATCGCCACACAGCGACCCAGTGTGAATGTGATTACCGGTGTGATTAAAGCAAACATCCCCGCACGTATGGCTTTTGCAGTTTCCAGCCTCACCGACAGCCGCGTGATCCTCGACCAGCCCGGAGCCGAAAAACTTGTTGGTCAAGGTGACATGTTGCTGTTGCCAGGCAACACTTCGGTTGCGCAGCGTATTCAGGGCTCTTGGGTCAGCGAAGAAGAGGTGCGCAAGGTCGTGAAGTGCTGGCGCGATCAGACCACAACCATCGAATACACCGAAGGTGTCACGTCAGAGCCGAGTGCTGCAGGCGGCTTCGTGGGTCTCGTCGGTGGAGGGGATGGCGACGATGACGACGATCTGCTCGTGCAGGCGATTGAACTCGTGGTTACTACCCGCATTGGCTCCACGTCCATGTTGCAGCGCAAGTTAAAGGTCGGATTCGCACGTGCCGGTCGTTTGATGGACCTGCTCGAAGAGCGCGGGATTGTTGGGCCAAGTGAAGGCAGCAAAGCACGGGAAGTATTGATGACCGTAGAGGAATACGAGCTACTAAAGAACGGCTAACTTGCTCAGAGCAGGGGGTTTCCCATGGGAGCAAGTTTCAATCAAGAGTTCGAGTTCACTGAAGTAGCAACGGGTCTGCATTTTCCAGAGGGTCCAGTCGCGATGGCTGACGGAAGTGTCATTCTCACTGAGATGTTCGGTAAGCGCATCACAAGGGTTAAGGCTGATGGTACCAAGGAAACTATCGCCACTGTGAACGGCGGGCCAAACGGCCTTGCACTTGGTCCCGATGGTGCGTTGTACGTGTGTAACAACGGTGGGAATTTCGAAGAGATTGATCTAGGTGGTCTCGTCGTGCCGGGAGGCTTTCCAGAGGACACGTATGTCGGTGGTTCGATTCAGCGTGTGGACATTGCAACTGGTGCGGTCACCACTTTGTATTCAGAATGCGATGGGCGAAAACTGATTGCACCAAATGATCTGGTGTTCGATAGCGATGGTGGTTTTTGGTTCACCGACCATGGTTCACGCAAGAAATACACAAGTGACTTCACTGGCATCTTCTATGCCAAAGCCGATGGTTCGCATATCCAGATGGTTGTGTTTCCGGTCGAGTCGCCAAACGGTATTGGGCTCTCACCTGACGGCAAGCGTTTGTATTGGGCTGAAACCCACACCGGCAGGGTGTTCTTTCGCAATGTGACCGCACCAGGCGAAGTGGAAGAAGGCAGCCCAATTGACCCGACTCTTTGCTTGTTCGGACTCCCTGGGCTTCAACTCCTTGATTCACTTGCAGTCGACGGTGAGGGGAATGTGTGTGTTGCCACAATTCTGAACGGTGGCATCACGGTGATCGCACCATCTGGAGAGATACTTGGTCACGTTGCCACCGGAGACATGGTCACAACCAATATCTGCTTTGGGGGCCCCGACCTCCAGACCGCATACATCACGTGTTCAAGCACGGGAAGACTTGTGTCGATGCGTTGGCCGGTCAAGGGTCTGCGACTCAACTACCAGTGAATTAACCCCCCGCGGGTAGATTTGTCTTATGGCGCAGCGGTTCTATGTGGAGACACTCGGCTGCCCCAAAAACCAAGTTGATTCCGACAAACTCATCGGCAAGTTCGAAGCCGATGGGCTGAGCGCAACCGAAGATCCTGGCAAAGCCGACGTAATCGTGGTGAACACATGCGCATTCATTGAAGATGCGCGCCGCGAAAGCATCGACACAATTCTCGCTCTTGACGACCGCAAAAAGCGTGGGGCAAAACTCGTGGTAACTGGTTGCATGGCCGAACGCTATGGAGATGAGCTTGCCGAGGCGCTTCCCGAGGCCGACCAAGTGGCGGGATTCGGCGTTTCGATAGAGGTTGGGAAGAAGCCCAAGAAATCAATCTCGGTTTCTGCCCAAGTGCCAGAGTTCGACTTGCTGAATCTCCCGCGCCCAAAGTCGACCGCGCCCTGGGCATACGTGAAGATCGCCGAGGGTTGTGATCGCACTTGTGGATTCTGCGCGATTCCGTCCTTCCGTGGCCCGCAGCGCAGTCGCTCAATCAAATCAATCCTTGATGAAGTTGAAGCTCTCGAAGCCAAAGAGATTGTTCTAATCGCCCAAGACCTCGCTTCGTATGGCAAAGATCAACCCGAAGAGCTTGGCGCGGGTTCGATCGTGTCGCTTGTCAATCAGGTTTCGGCACTTGTGCCGCGCACGCGACTTCTCTACTTGTATCCAAGTGACCTGAGTGACGAATTGATCGAAGCCATTCTTGGCACGGGTGTCGCGTATTTCGATCTCTCGTTGCAGCACGCGTCCAAAGAGCATTTACGCCGGATGCGCCGCTGGGGTGACGGCCCGCGTTTTATCGAACGAATTCGCCGCATCCGAGAGTTGCAACCCGATGCGGCATTTCGCAGCAACTTCATTGTCGGCTATCCAGGTGAGACAGAAGAAGACCATGATCAGCTGTTGCGGTTTGTTGAAGAAGCCAATCTGGATTGGTGTGGCTTCTTTACCTACAGTGCCGAAGAAGGTACCCATGCCGCGAGCATGCCTGATCAGGTGCCTGCTGAATTGATGGCAGAACGCATCGCAGAGCTTCGTGAACTCCAGGACAAGAAATCAGATGATGCGCAGGATGCAACGATTGGTCGCGTGCTCGAAGTACTGGTGGACGAGACCGGTCTTGGGCGTTCGTACCGTGAGGCTCCGGAGATTGATGGTGTCATTCATGTTTCTGATGCGCTTGCAGTTGGTACTTTCCATACGGTGAGCATCGTTGGTGCTTTTGGTCCTGATCTTGTTGCTGAAGGTTCAGAAGTTGTTGAAGAAGTGGAGACCTCGAATGCCCGTTGACCCCAACGCCATTGCAACTTGGGCCAATGCGGTCACCGTGGGTCGAATATTGGTTTCGCCCGTGCTTTTCACGTTGATCCCAGACTCTGGTGGATCGTGGCTGGCATTCGGTGTGTGGTTCGTGTTGTGTTTCAGCGATGGGATTGATGGTCATCTTGCTCGCCGCCACGGCACCACGAACAGCGGCGCGTTCCTGGATCCACTTGCCGACAAAGTTCTAGTCCTTGGGGCGATG
>JBIIRE010000106.1:0-5639 GCA_044341655.1 Ilumatobacteraceae bacterium
CGCCCGCAAAACTCGACCCCGAAGGCTTCTTGGCCGAGTTTGGTCACCGGCCCATGGTGCATCTTGCAGAACTCGGTGTGCTCGGCCCCGATGTTGCAATCACTCACGCAGTGCAAGTTGACAACAATGAACTCGCGATCATGGCCGAAGCCGGAGTGACGGTTGCTCATTGTCCGACCACGGCGTTGAAGGTTAGTTGGCGTCACGCAGGTAGGCAAGATGCCCGAGATGGTCACCTCGGGTGTGAATGTGGCAATCGGAACTGACGGCAACAACGCTTCGAACTATTCCGACCTCATGCGAGCGACCTATTTGGTGGCGGGATTATTCAAAGATGCACGCACTGACCCACAAATGTTCCCCGCGGAGAAGGCATTTGAAATGTCCACTCTTGGTGGCGCAAAGGCGATCTGTGCCGAGGATGAAATCGGTTCGCTGGAAGCCGGGAAGAAGGCTGACCTCGTGTTGCACGACACGGATCGTCCCGAGTGGCGTCCCTTGTTGAATGTGATGAACCAACTTGTGTGGGCGGCCGATGGTCGCGGTGTGCACACAGTGTTTGTTGACGGCAAGAAAGTTGTCGAAGCTGGGCGAATGACCACTATTGACGAGGATCGTTTCTGGGCTCAGTGCCAAGCAGCAGGCGAGGCAATTACATCGCGTTCGGGCCTGCCCGATAAGTCGAAGTACCCGGTTCTTTAGGCGTTACTCAGCGGCTTAGGCCTCAAGGCCTGCTTGCTGAAGAAACGATTTTGAATCCCAATAGTCGGTGCGGTCAGTAATCAGACCATCGCGCACTGTGATGCGCATCATTCCCCGCACTGCGATATCACGCTCGTTTACTCGTGCACGCAATGTGTATGCATTCGCTACTTGATCACCTTCGGCTATTTGACTTTCAACTTCGTAGCTCAAACCAGGCATTGATGCAATAAAACCAGGTAGTCGCCGGCGGTATTCGTCTTTGCCTTGGCACCCAGAACCAAGCGCGGATGTGTGTTCGTTGACAAAGTCATTAGACACAAAACTGGCGACCACATCAGGGTCGCCAGTTGCGAAGGATTCAAGATACCTGCGGCAGATATCCGCGGGTGTGCTCAACCCCAGACTTCCTTAGCCTTTGCGTAAACGCCTTGGTCGTATGAGAACTCGATCATGTTTCCATCTGGATCTTTCAACGCACAGATATAGCCAATCGGTGGCGGCATATCGGTGGGGGGCCATGCCAGACACCCTTCAGCGTCACCCATGGCAGCGGTATCTTCAACAGCTTTGCGACTCGTCAACTCAATGCCAATGTGTGCAAAAGGAGCCATGATCGGCTGGGGCGGACCATCTTGATCTTTGAAGAAACTAACGAGCACGAGGATGAACGGCTTATCGCCTTGGTCATCGTGTCCGAGCCACGCGCCGTAGCCGTCTGGATCTTCGCGACGATCAAGAAGTTTCAGCGGTGTGAACTTCTCGTACCACGCAATCGACTTGTCGATGTCAATGGAAGGAAGTGCGATGTGGGTCCAACGCGCCCGTGGCGGATGGAGTTCATAAACGTCGTTGGTCTCACTCATTGGTCCAGCCTTCGGGGATCTTTGGTGAGTCGCCACCCTTGGTCCACATGATGATGTGATTACCCCACGGATCTTCGAATGCACAGTTAAAGCCATTGAACTCGGCCCAGAAGTGGTCTCGCCAGAGTTCCTTTGCGCCCTCTTTCACGGCGCGTTCGAGAATCGCATTTTGGTCGTCATCATCAGACACGAGAACCCACATGCGAATGCCGCGCTTATCACGGTTGAGTTCGCGGGGGCCAACGCCAGCTGAGTCTGGATGGGGGCGAGCGTTATTCACGTTGTAGATGCCGATGTGCAGGTTGCCGATCGGGCTTTGGCTGCCATCGTCGAGTTGGAAGTTCTGGCCAGGGACCAAACGGTGGAATACGCCATGCGGGCGACCTTCGTTGGTCCAGCCGAAAACCTTGGCGTAAAACTCGCCCGTTGCACTGGGGTCATCTGACGGAAGATCAACAAATATAAGGGTGCTGGGATATGTCATGCCCCTCACCATAGCACTCATGGTCTGATGGTCTGACCAAGAATCTGTGCTCGTTTTTGTGCTTCTTCGGCCGCAGCGGCGATGTCGACCGTGATGCATTTACGTCCACGAACTACCTGCTTGCCGGCGACAAAAACATCGGCCACCGATGCGCCATTTGATGACCAGATGAGTTGCAACACCGGATTGCTACTGCGCGTAATCCACTCGGGTCCCGAAGTTTGAAAAACAACAAGGTCAGCCTGTTTACCAACTTCCAACGATCCGATCTTGTCCTCCATGCCGATGGCGCGGGCTGCTTCGATCGTGTGTTGGGCAAGTGCATCCACGGCGGAATAGCTAAATGGGTCCATTGACTTGTCGCGCATGAGTCCCGCAAAGAGCGCTGCATTGCGTATCGGATCCACAGCGTCGCCAGAGTTCTCAGAGTCGCAACCAAGTGCTATTCGAACTCCCCGGCGAAGCATCTCATCGTGGCGTCCACCTGCGGTTATGCCTTGGGCCAAACGCAGGTACGCCCAAGGGCAAACTGCGACGGCGGCATTCGCACTCACAACGCAATCAATTTCGTCTTCATTGAGATGGACGGCATGTGCAAGCAGTACGTGGGGCCCAAGGGCACCAAGATCGTAGAGATGGCGCACGGGATGTTTACCTGTGCGAGCGAGATACGAGGCTGTGTCGTCAGTGCTCGGCGAGATGTGAAACGTGAGATGAGTTGAATTGTTGCGCGCTAATTCCGAAGCTGCGCAGACCAGCTCATCAGACATCAGATCGTGCCCCACAAGAGTTACCCATCCTTCGATCAGCCCACCTGGTGGGGCAATGCGAAGGACTTCGCGTTGGCGATCAAGGACTTCACTGATGCTGCCTGCATATGGCGCACCTTCTGTGTCCCAGCCCCAACTCCCGAGCGTGCCACGAGTGCCAATTTCGACTTGAGCTGCATGCACGGAATCCGGGTGGGCAACAGTTCCAGCTTCAACGGTGGTCGTGATGCCATTACAGAGAGCTTCGTTCAGCGCCAGTAGCGCCGAGAGGTAGTCATCGCGCTCAGTATGCGCAGCATGAATGGGTACTGCCCAGTTGAAGATTGCATCCTGAGAGTCGATCGTGTCGGGAATCATGGATTTAAACAATCGGTCACCAGTCAGGTGCTGATGGCCATTGATCATTCCGGGAGTGATCACCGCATTTGGCTCACCATGAATCTCTGCATCGGGCATCGAGACGCACAGTTTGTCAAACTTGTCAACTGCAACAATTTGATTGTCTTCGATGGCTACGGCGCCATCTTCGACGATCTCGCGCTTGGCATTCATAGTGATTACTTGTTTGGCGCGCACGAGAATTTTCGGCATAGAGCAACACACTATGCTGACCCAACATGGGGACAATACTTTGCGAAAACAAAAATCTCACTGACTATTGGTATCCGCTGGCATGCAGTACGGATGTTCTTGGTGCACCTCTGCAGCGTCGACTGCTCGGTCGCAAGCTGGTCCTTTGGCGTAACGCCGAAGGCGTGGTATCCGCATTGCCTGATCGCTGCCCACACCGTGAGGCCGAACTCAGTCGGGGTGAGGTACGGGGTGACTGCCTTGTGTGCCCTTATCACGGCTGGGAATTTGCAGCCGATGGCCAGTGCACTCGGGTGCCGTCTGCAACCGTCGGGGTGCCTGCGCCTCCTAAGGCTCACCTAGATGCATATTTGTCGCAAGAGAAGTACGGACTCGTCTGGGTTTGTCTTGGTGTACCAGTTGCTGACATCCCGGTATTGAAATGGGAAGACGATCCAGAGTTTCGTCGGATTAATACCCCATTTGATGAGTGGAAAGTGTCTGCCACACGGATGGTCGACAACTTTTTGGACTACACACATTTTCCTTGGGTCCACAAAGAGTCATTTGGTAACCAAGAGGACACGGTTGTTCCTCACATTGAATTGGAGCCTTTAGATCGCGATTTCTTTGGCTACGCCTACGAAGTCAACGCAAGAAACGAATCAGTCGGCACAATTGCAAGTGGTCAAGATGTAGATGTTGTACATCGGAGAATGACCACGGGCTTTAACTTGCCGCTTCTATGCCGTTCCACGATTGAGTATGACAATGGACTTGCACACATCTTGCTCTTGATCTGTGTGCCAATTGATGATGTAACCAGTTACTTCAACTTTGTTGTTTGGCGCCGCGATGATTTTTCAATTCAAGCCCAGGATGTAACACGACTTGATTTTTTGATTGGTGCTGAAGATAAGCGCATGCTCGAGACATTCGACACCGTATTGCCAATGGATCAGACCTCTCTCGTTTCAGTTCAAGCTGATAAGTGCTCAGTTGAGTGGCGACGGCAATTCGCAGCGCTGCTTGCGAAGTAAGTCCCATGATTGAGAAGGCCTACGACGTCTGCGTGGTCGGCAGTGCCAATCTTGACTTAGTCACCACAGTCGATCATCTCGTGCGTCCGGGTGAGACCATTCTTGCGCGCGGCTACCAAGAGCATCCGGGCGGTAAGGGACTCAACCAAGCAGTCGCGTGCGCCCGCATGGGTGCTCGGACTGCATTTGTCGGTTGCGTCGGACACGATGCAGCCGGGGCTCACTTGATGGATGTAATGACCCGAGAGAAAATCAACACCGATGCTGTGGCACGTGGCAACGATCCAGCGGGTAGAGCCTTCATCAGTGTCGACGCCAATGGAGAAAACAACATCATTGTGGTCCCTGGCTCAAACGCGAAACTCAAAGCTGGGCATGGCGTGGAGATAGTTGAGAATTCCAAAGTGGTACTCGCTCAATTAGAGATACCGCTTGATGCGGTGATTGCTGCATTTGCTTCAGCGCGTCGCGCTGGTGCTGTGACAGTGCTCAATCCAGCTCCGGTTCGTGACTTGCCAGACGAGTTGCTGGAATTGTGCGACTACGTTGTGCCGAATCAGGTGGAGGCACAGCACATCGGGGGAGTAGCGCGGTGTCTTGCACTTGGTGTTAAGGCTGTGATCACAACTCTCGGAGCCAACGGTGTGCAGATTGACTCCGCCGAAGGTTCCGAAAAAATTGGCTCAATCCAGGTCACTGCAGTTGATACCACCGCTGCCGGCGATGCTTTTCTAGGCGGATTTTGCTCGTCGCTTGCGTCAGGAGCGGTGGTGAACGAAGCGGTGCGAGTGGGAGCAATAGCCGGCGCAGTTGCTGTCACTCGTGAAGGTGCCGTGCCGTCGCTGCCGACTGCGGAAGAGGTTGCGGCACGCCGCGCCGATTTGAGTTCCTGATCAGTGACCCTCGGGTTCGTCGCCCGTTCTTGCTTGACCAATCTTGTTGTACGTGGCCGCGACTTCTCCGAGTTTGCCGAGAGTGACTCCGAGTTCCTCGGCGATTTCTGCAACAACCGTGACATCCTTTTCCAGGTACGGGCGCGTGCCAGCCTCCATCAATTCAAAGGGCCGACCTCCAAGTAAGACAACGGCACGTGAGGCACCTGAGCAGTTGGCGAGGGTATTCGCGAGCAGCTCACGATCGATTCCAAGGGCATCACCAAGTGCTTGTGCTGCACCCGCCAATTGCATGTTGGCGGCAAAGAGGATGT
>JBIIRE010000107.1:0-5564 GCA_044341655.1 Ilumatobacteraceae bacterium
GTCCGTGGAAAAGATCCTGCGTTGTATATCGCGAAGGATCCCGCTTCAGTAGAACCCTTTGCCACCTATCTAGAGGCGAACACTCCGGGCAATGTCAGTACCTCAGTGCCGATATTTGTATACCACGGGGAGAATGACGAGCAGATTCCCGTACTTGGCTCCAAGCTTTATCTTGAACGAGCGTGTGTCACTGGTGGTTCAACGATCTTGCGCAAGACATACCCAAATGTCGGACACGTTGACGTTATTACTGCTGCGCAGAGCGACATTGTGGCTTGGATTGAGCAGCGACTGGCTGGCACACCAGCCCAATTCACCCCTTGTGACTGACCAAACGCTGCTCAGATAATTCGTTCAACCGATGTGGTGAACCGCTTCAACACCTCGGGTATCGGCGCGCGGGCAGCACCAGGTTCTGTCGGCACCTCAACACGACCGTCAATCAGCTCAAATGGCTCAGTTAGGTCGGTTGCAAAATATCGCCTCGATGCCGATACGTCTCCTGGATGAGTGCAGGAGACATCAGCTGCGAGAACCACGTTCGCGTGGCGACCAACGCCTGTTTCCAACATTCCGCCGATCCAGCACCCCGCGGACAAGGCAGCACATTCCCTTTGCACTCGGTGGGCCTCGAGAATTCCCCCCACGCGGCCCGGTTTCACATTGATGATGCTGCCTGCACCAAATTCGATTGCATGACGCGCGTCGGCCGCCGCGGCGATTCCTTCATCAAGGCAGATCGGCGTTGACATTTGTGCAGCAAGCAACTTTGAACCCTCAAGATCATTGGGGGGCAAAGGTTGCTCAACCATTGCCAAATTGAATTCATCTAACAGAATCAGCGACTGGGTATCTCCACCTCGATACGAACCGTTGGCATCAACTTGTAACAAAAATCTTGGGCCAACGTGATTGCGAACGGTACGAACAACCTGGAGATCGCGCCCTGGTTCAATCTTGAACTTGATCCGTTGATAACCATCAGCAATGTACCCATCGATCTCCCGAAGGAGTGCGCGGTCATCGTCCTGCATGCCCACTACCACTCCGGGTGAGACGTAATCGGCGGATACGCCGATGTAGGCAGCAAGACTTGTATTTACTGTGCGCAACTCGGCATCCAAAACTGCCTGTTGCAGTGCACTGCGCGCAAAACTTGTGTGCGGATTTCCAACACCCAGTCCGTCAATGTCCGCTGCGGTTACCGCACTTCGACTCGAGAGCTTTGGGCCAAAAATGTTTCTGATTGCATGAGCTGCATTTCCGATCGTCTCGGCACTGTATCCAGCAATCCTCTCAGCGGCACATTCTCCCCATCCGGTTACGCCATCAGACGAGGTGAGCTTCACGAGAAATAATTCGCGTTCGGAGCGCGACGAATGAGCTGACTCAAATTTCGACACCATCGGCATCGTCACATGGATGAGTTCGAGTCGGCTGATTTTCATATTCAACGGAGAGTTTGGTTCCAAGGCCCTTTGTCCATTCGTACCTCTTTGGGTAAGCCCAGCACGCGCTCTCCAACGATGTTGCGTTGGATTTCGCCGGTGCCGCCACGGATGGTGTCGGAACGGGCCGCCAAAAAACTCCACATCCACGACCGAGTTGAAAATGGCGCACCAGGGAGATCAATGAAGAAGTTCGCGGGCTTCATGCCCCAAGGAGTCGTTGATTCAATTCCGATGATGTCCATGGCCAGATTCGTGAGCCGTTGGTGGTATTCAGACCACATGATCTTGAACAAAGAACCTTCGGGTCCGGTGGGGCGATCATTCAAGGCATCACTGAGCATCTTGAGGCCAATCCACCGCATTATTTCAACATCAGAATGTGCCTGCGCAAGGCGTTGGCGCATCATTGGATCATCTGTTACTCCACGCTGTCGAGCAACCTCGACCAAGGCATCTAATTGCGCACGATGGATGATCCCTCGCTGCGTGGGATCGTTGCCACGCTCTTCACTTAAAAGAACAGTGGATACTGACCAGCCCTTGTTGACCTCCCCCACCACATATTTGTGCGGTGTGCGGGCATCGGTAAAGAACACTTCGTTGAAGTCGTGGCTGCCACAAATATTCACAACCTTGCGAACTTCAACACCGGGCTGATTCATGTCCACGAGCATGAAAGTGACTCCCTCATGCTTTGGCACCTCAGCGTCAGTGCGAACCAACAAGTAAATCCAATTCGCTGTGTGTGCTTCTGAGGTCCAGATTTTCTGACCGTTAATCACCCATTCATCGCCATCGCGGTACGCCGATGCCGCAAGACCCGCGAGGTCCGACCCCGAATTGGGCTCTGAATATCCCTGACACCATTGATGCTCGCCGGAAAGAATTCGAGGCAGAAAGTACTCACGTTGTTCCTGAGTGCCTACCGCCATCAGAGTTGGGCCGAGTTGGTTAACTCCCAATGCCAGCTTTACATCGTCTAGCTCAGCACCGGCTTTTGTCAGCTCTTCATTGAGAATCACCCGCTCAATGCAACTGAGACCACCGCCGCCAAACTCTTTCGGCCAATTGACTGCCAGCAATCCGTTTACATGAAGGACTTTCTTCCAGTCTTCAGCAAACTTCTCACGCGCCTCTTCGTCGAGCGCGCCTATGCCTTTCCAGTCAGCTGGCAGATTGTTTTTCAAGATCTCTCTGATCTTGATCCGATATGCCTCCGCTTCAGACGAATATCGGATTTCCATCAGACATTCCTCTCATATCGCCACGCACCGTCAATTAGCCACAGGCGATGCCGTGCATCGGCATTCCCATCTACGAGTTCATCACCGTGCCAAACGATCACTGTGTGTCCTGAATCCTCACCGAAACTCGAGTAGTAGTGCTCCGGCGCACGATTCGTCGCCCAAGCAAGTACGTGGTCTACTGAATGATGCTGACCGAGTTCATGAAGCGTGTGCCAAGTTGGAGGTGAGAGCCCAATCTCTCCTTCACTGTGCAGATTCATTGCGTGGCGTGGAGCAAACCAGTCGTGCTCGCGAATTTCAACCCCATCAACCACAACTTCTGCATCCGTTGCCCGTGCCAAGAACACCCATGCGGAAAATCGCTTTGCAAGTGCCTTAACAGGTTTCGGTTCCCAACGATTGAGTGGCACCAATTCATGGTGCTCAAGTTGTAACGCAACTTCCTCTTGTGTCTCCCGCACGGCGGCGCGCAGGGCCGATCGCACTTCGTCATCACCGTGAGTGATGTCTCCCGCCTCTACCTTTCCTCCCGGAAAAACCCACAGACCTGAAAATGTGTCACGTTCCGAGGCAGGGCGACGAACTAGAAGAACCTCAAGACCGCTTTGTCCATCTCGCAGAATTGCAACAGTGCCAGATGGGACTGCCGGCGGTGGAGTTTCTTCGCCGTGCTCAGTCTCCATATTGCAACTGTGTCAGGTTGAGTGAGTTGGTGAGTAATTCCCCAAACGTCATCGACCCAAGTACTTGACCTGTTTCGTATCCGTCCATGTGCGCGAGGGTCCACATGCGGCGCGAAGGGTCACAACACCGTTACGAATCACTCCTGTTGACTTGAAATTGACAAGATTCGCACCACTTAGCGACAAGCGCGCAGCACCGTCTTGATTTAGACCAACTTGAGCCACTCTCTTCCAAGTACCCGTGCCACGGCGCGCTGAGATCACGCAAGAACCTGTCTGCGATGACACAACAACTATCTGTTCTCCATCACGGATCGTTGCCATTGCCCGACCAGGAGCCTTATATGGATGAACGATGCTTGCCCTGTTGCGACCCGGCTCTAGTTCAAGCCATATCAACGCGTTGCGTCCCGTTCGTTTGCTGGCCGCCAACTTGGTGTCGCTTAATCGCGCTGGGCTGACACCAGCCATTGAGAGCAATGAGTCAATGCTTGGAAGAGTGAATTGATTTTGAAAACTGAATGCGCCCGTACCGACATACCCTTTAAATTTGCCCGACGCACTTGTGATTTCTACCTTTGCATCTTGGAGCCGAATAGCAACACAACTAATTACCCGCGTGCGATTGCATAGGGACGTCGAGTTAAATGGATTGAAGATTTCCAGAGCACCATCGACACTTCCCATTAGTAAGCTGGTTTCTTCGCCTTCAAAAATCATCAACATATTGCAGACGAATGGGATTCGAGAATCCGCACCGATGGCCGTGACATCGGCCCCACCTGGAACAGCACCCCCAAATCGCATTTGAATTGTCACGTTCGGTGATGCATCAATATCGCAGAACATGTTGATTGCACCCGAGGAGGTTCCGAGGAATTCACTCATTGCGGGATTACTAATTGTGCCCGAGATTTCTTGTGGTTCGCGTGGAAACCCAATTTCGAGTCCGCACTCCAATACGACATCTGCATTCGGATCGGAAAATGCAACTGGCAAGTCAGCGAGCCGTTCGATGACCGTAAATTCTGGATCCGACCCCGAGAACAAATTTGTTCCAACGACAGAATCAACTATGCAAGACATGTCGACAAGTGAGGCTCCGGTGATTTGCGACCCAAGCAACTCTTGGAAATCAAAAGTGGGAACAAATTCGTCGTAGCCGTCTGGAAGTGGGGGCAGAGCTGAGGGCTTCACCGATGCCGATGTCGGTGACGCGACAATAAATAGTCCGGCAGCAAGCGCAACTAATAGAGCAATGAGGCGTTTCATGCGCCCATTCTAAGAGTTCTCAAACTGGGGCAAGACCTTGCGCTCAATAAGTTCAAGTGATTCGGCGGCCACCTCTGGGTCGAGACCGCCCATCAGCGGATGCAACATCAACATGAAGGTGCTCTTGGCATGTGCCACGGCCTCGTCAGGTGTCATTACGGCATATGTGCCACTGGCGCGAAGCAGGTCTGCATTGTCCACTTCCTGGTACGGGCCTGCATTTCCGTTTTCACTCAGCCAACGCCCGTAGGAGTTCGACTCATGCAAGGCGTGTGGCGCGATCTTCGACCACGCTCTGTCAGGATCCTCGCTCACATGAATGAACATCGGCCCAGAAGCACCACCCGAGATGCCTGGCGCTTTACCAAGCTTTTTGCACTCGTCCAAATAAACCGAGACCAGCTCGGGCACAGTTGGAACAAATCCATCAGCGATCCGAGCCGCGCGTCGGGCCGCGCCTTCTGACGAGCCACCCAAAAGCAACATCGGTCCACCTGGTCGCAATGGTTTAGGTAGCACCTGAACCGTGCGGCCTTTGTATTCAAATGGCTCACCAGTCCAAGCTTTGCGCAACGCATCCACGCTCTCTTCAATCTCCTTGAACCGGCCCTTGAAGGGTCGGTCGAGTAGGTCGAATTCTTCTTTTCGATATCCGGCTCCGATCGTGAGATCGATGCGGCCACCACTTAAGAGATCAAGAACTGCCATGTCCTCTGCCAAACGAATTGGGTCATAGAGCGGAAGTAGTAGAGCGGACACCATTGCCCGAATCTGCTTTGTGGCCCCAAGCACCGTTGCGGCTGCCATTAATGGTGAAGGCAAGTACCCATCGTCGGAAACATGGTGTTCGGAAAACGTGACCGTGGTGAAACCGAGCTGGTCAGCCCACTGCGCCTGCTCAAGCATCGCTG
>JBIIRE010000022.1:0-16593 GCA_044341655.1 Ilumatobacteraceae bacterium
GTCGGCCCTCTAATCAGAGCCACTTTGTTTGACACTGGGACCGGAGCGGAAACGCTCCGGTCCTTTTGTTTACCCAACTTCGAAGCCATAGCGACCGTGCAAGTACGCTCGTATCAATGTCTCAAGCACCATCCTCTGTTGGTCAGGTTCGTGATGCCCTTCAAACCAACGATTACATTCCCGATGAAGGCTTAGCCACGGCTGTTTTCTTGGCCATCACCCTTGGTCGACCCCTGCTCCTTGAAGGCGAAGCTGGTGTTGGCAAAACCGAAGTTGCCAAAGTGATATCGCGGTGGCTGGGTGCTGAACTGATTCGTCTGCAGTGCTACGAGGGAATTGACGCATCACAGGCTGTATACGACTGGGACTACTCGCGTCAATTACTCCACCTCCGAAGCTCTGAAGCCTCTGGTGAGGCACAGTCAATCGGCACCGGTGCACTTGAGGGTCAATTATTTGATGAGAGATTTCTTCTAAAGCGCGCTCTTCTTCGAGCAATTGAGAACGATGGTCGTGACAAAGTTTTGCTGATTGATGAAATTGACCGTGCCGATGATGAATTTGAGGCCTACCTGCTCGAAGTTTTGTCTGACTACCAGGTGACTGTTCCCGAACTCGGCACCTTTAAGGCTGAGAAGCCGCCGATTGTGATCCTCACATCAAATCGCACACGGGATGTTCATGATGCGCTCAAGCGACGTTGTCTGTACCACTGGGTCGAGCATCCAAGTTTTGAACGTGAAGTAGCCATCGTGAAGTTGCGAGTGCCCACTGCGGCCGACAAACTCGTTCGGCAAGTAGCAGCAGCAGTTGAAATCATGCGTGGTCTTCATTTGTACAAGTCACCCGGTGTTGCCGAGAGTATTGACTGGACTACAGCGCTCGCACGGCTTGGCGCAACTGAGCTTTCCGAGGAACTCATCCGCAACACCCTTGGCACTGTTCTCAAATATCGCGAAGACCAGCAACGCGTGGAGGATTCCGGGGTCGACTCAATCCTTGGCCAAGCTATAGCGCGGTGACCAAGTGAGTGCTGTGGTGCAGTCCGATGTCGAAAGACTCGCTGTTGCATTCGCTTATGCACTCCGTGATGCCGGTGTTTCGGTGCCGCTTGACTCCGTGATCACCTTTGTTAGTGCAATTGAAGCCACTGGGATCGACCAGCACGAGAGCGTCTACTGGAGCGGTCGCACAACACTCATCAGACGACCAGAAGACATTGATTCCTATAACTCGGTTTTTCAGGCATTTTGGTATCAGGACCAAGGCTGGATGCCACTCACGTTTGCGCCAGTTGAGCAAGAACACACCCTTGCGGTTGATGACGAATCTGGGGGGCTTGATTCGGATTCAGGTGATGGTTCCGACCAAGCCGACACCACTCTTCGATTTTCTACAACTGAACTTTTGTGGGAAAAAGACTTTGCTGAGTGCACAGACGAAGAGCTATTCGAAGCGCAGAAGCTGATGTCACGTCTACGCATTGCGGGACCACCTCGGGCATCACTTCGCTTTGCCACCGATCGGCACGGGAAGCGCCCCGATTTGCGACGCACGGTTCGCGGTTCGTTGCGTCATGGAGGCGAGCCGATCAAAAGAGAGTGGAAGGATGCCGGTGAACGACAGCGTCGACTCGTTTTACTGCTTGATATCTCTGGCTCAATGGAGCCTTATGCTCGAGCACTTCTCCGCTTTGTCCACGCCGCTGTGGCGGGGCGCCAAAAAGTGGAAGCTTTCACCATTGGCACCAGGCTCACCCGAATTACAAAAGACCTAAACGAACGCGATCCTGATAAAGCGCTTGCAGCTGCAGCTGTACGAGTGGCCGATTGGAGCGGTGGCACACGGCTCGGTTCTTGTCTGCGGGACTTCAACGATCAATGGGGTGTTCGCGGTGTTGCTCGCGGGGCGATAGTTGTTGTTTTGTCCGACGGCTGGGATCGTGGCGAGCCCGAGCTCCTTGGCCAGCAGATGGAACGCCTACATCGAGTCACATCAAGGATCGTGTGGGTAAACCCACTGAAATTCACGCCAGGCTATGCACCTCTTGCTAAAGGCATGGCTGCGGCACTTCCTCACATTGACAACTTTGTCGAAGGGCATTCACTTGCGTCAATGGAAGAACTTGCGCGTGTGATCTCACTGCCTCTGAACACAACTGCTGTGCGAGACTGACACCGTGAAGGAAATACTCGATGACATCACTCGTTGGCGCAACGCGGGCAAGAAAATTGCTGTAGCGCGTGTCATTGATGTCGAAGGTTCTGGTCCCCGCGATGCGGGTGCCGCGATGGCAGTTACCCAAGATGGCGAGGTTGCTGGTTCTGTAAGTGGCGGCTGTGTAGAGGGTGCCGTCGTAACGGAGGCACTCGAAGTTTTAAGCAGTGGCACCCGAGGTCGGCGCGTCACTTTCGGGTACTCCGATGATGAGGCCTTTGCTGTTGGCCTTACATGTGGCGGCACTGTGCACCTGTTCATCCAACCGCTCGATGAAACGGCATTTGCTGCCCTCGCTACCCCGTTGCAGAACAACAACCCAGTAGTCATCGCCACCGTTTGTGGTGGATCCGGCATTGGTTCAAGCATCGTTGCCACACCTGAATCGCTTGTTGGCACATTGGGGAACAACGAACTTGACCGTGTAGCAAGTCGTGACGCGCGCGGAGATCTAGATCTCGGACGCACAACCACCCGCCACTACGGCCCCGAGGGGCAAACAACACCGGGTGATCTTGAAGACACCAACACAGTCACACTGTTCATCGAGTCATTCGCGCCAGCACCAGAGATGTGGATTTTTGGAGCTGTGGACTTCACGGCTGCACTCGCCCGAGTGGCAAAAGTTCTTGGTTACCGCGTCACGGTGTGTGATGCCCGAGAAATGTTCGCCACCAAGAAGCGTTTTCCGATGGCCGATGATGTGAAGGTCACATGGCCGGGTGCAGTTTTTGCCGAACACGGAAAGTCACTCGGACCACGAGATGCAGTTTGCATCCTCACTCACGATCCGAAATTTGATGTCCCCGCCATTGAAGGTGCGCTAGCAAGCAAAGTCGGTTACATCGGAGTTATGGGTAGCCGAAAGACCATTGAAAAACGGCTGCAACGTTTGGCAGACGTTGGCATTACTTCGGCTGAAGATCTTGCCCGCTTGATGCAACCTATTGGGCTCGACATCGGCTCACGCACTCCTGAAGAAACTGCAATCTCCATCTGTGGGGAAATAATCGCGTGTCGATCGGGTCGCACCGCAACTTCCCTGCGCAATTCAAGCGGTCCAATCCACGCCAACTAATGAGCGTTCAAGCAATAATCCTCGCTGCAGGTGGTGGCAGCCGATTCGCTAGCAACACGCACAAACTCCTAAGCACAATTAAGGGAAGGTCGATCGTTTCACTTGCGATTCAGTCAGCAGTTGATGCTGGAATCGGAGAGGTCTTGGTAGTAACTGGTGCAGCAAATCTTGACTCTGTACTCAGAGAGTTTCCCGATGTGGTCCAGGTTCATAATCGCAACTGGGCCGCGGGCCAGGCTGTTTCAATTCAATGTGCAATTCGTAGCATTGGCTCCGAAGTCTCACGGGTAGTGGTCGGACTCGGCGATCAGCCTGGTATCGAGCCCTCCAGCTGGCGGGCCATCGCAGAGGACCCGAATGAAATTACCGTTGCGACCTATCAAGGCATTCGCGCGAATCCAGTTGGGCTCAATCGAAGTGTGTGGGACTTGTTGCCCATAGATGGTGATGAAGGTGCACGAAAAGTGATGAAAATGCACCCCGAACTGGTCCACGAACTACCCTGCATTGGGTCATCTGAAGACATAGATACCGTGGAGGACTTGCGTCGATGGAACTGAATCACGAATTCAATGTCAATGTGCCAGCTGAACAAGCGTGGAGCGTGCTCACGAACGTTGAAATGATTGCTCCGTGCCTGCCCGGTGCACAGCTCCAAGAAGTTGAAGGCGATACTTACCGCGGTGTTGTGAAGATCAAAGTGGGTCCAATCGTTGCCCAATTCAAGGGCCAGGCAGTTTTTGCCGAACGCGATGATGTCAACAAAAAAGCTGTCTTAAAGGCCGAGGGGCGCGACACCGGCGGAAAAGGCAACGCCAATGCCACCATCACCGCGCAACTCACGCAGATCAGTGAATCGGTCACAAAGGTGAATGTTGATACTGATCTTGCTATCACCGGCAAGGTTGCACAGTTTGGTCGTGGTGCGCTTGCAGACGTATCAGACAAGTTGCTTGCCCAATTCGCGGCCAGCCTCAATGACTTGCTCGAATCCCAGCCCGCAGCAGAATCAGCTCCTGCCCCCGTTTCGCAAACCGAGACCGCAGCTCCAGAGACTGCAGCGGAACAACCCGCTGAAGTCCGCAAGATTGATGCGCCAGAGGCAAAGCCAATAGATCTCATTGGCACAGCTGGTGGGACCATGGCAAAGATGGCCGCGCCGATCGTGATCGGTGTGGCAGTAATCGTTGTCTTGGCACTGTTGATTTTCTGAATAAATGTCAGCGCCCGACGACGAAGTTGTGGCCGCACTCCTCGGCAGAAAGCCACAGGGTGCATATCAAGTAGTTGTCCGTGACCCTGCTGGCACTCCCGTTGTGATTGAGAACAGCCCACTACTAGACGACGGCACACCGATGCCGACCACGTTCTGGCTCCTCGCGGGCGATATCCACTACAGGGTTAGCCAGCTCGAATCTGCGGGGGGTGTCGATCAGGCAGAAGAAGCAGTTGGCCTTGATGCAATCGCGACCGCACACGATTCCTACCGTGTCGCACGCGAGACCAAAATTCAACCAGACCATCAGGGATCACTCCCAAGCGGTGGTGTTGGTGGAACTCGCACTGGTGTCAAGTGCCTCCACGCACACATTGCATGGTGGTTGGCGGGCGGCAACGACCCCGTCGGCGAATGGGTTGCTGCCGAGCTTGGAATCATGCGTCCAGTAAACGGAGTGACTCGATGACTGCACAATTCGCAGCCATAGATGTCGGCACCAATTCGGTGAATCTTTTAATTACTGATGCCGAAGGCAACGAGATTCTCCGTGAAGTTAATGTCGAGCGCCTCGGTGAGGGACTACAAGCAAGTGGCCAGTTGAGTAAAGATGCCATGGCTCGCTCCTTAGATCGCATTAGTGCGTATAAAAAAACCATTGACTCAATGGGTGTTTCTCTGTTTCGTGTGGTGATTACCGCACCTGGACGACTCGCGTCGAATGCCGAAGATTTTCTGGATCAGGTTCGATTACTGGTTGGGAACAATGTGCTCATTGCCTCCGGAGACCAAGAAGCGCTTTACTCGCATCGGGGTACAACTCGTGGGCGTAGTGCCACCGACTGCTGCCTAATCGATATCGGTGGTGGTTCAACAGAGTTCGCGAGACAAGTCAATGAAGAGCTTGTGGCCTTCAGCATCCCACTCGGTGCCGTAACGCTCACCTCCAAACATTTCACCACCGACCCACCAAGACCCGAAGATCTGACCAACGCAATCGGAGAAGTCACCGATCATCTCGATGATCTGATTCGCCTGCGACCAGAGCTCGCCGGTAGCGACGAGTTTGCAGGGGTTGCCGGCACAATTGTCACCGTAGCGGCGGTAGAGATCGGTCTTATGCAATTTGATTCTTCACGTCTGCAGGACTTTGTATTGACACGCGAAGCAGTTGAAGATGTCTTTCGAACATTGGCAACTGAAACTCTTAGTGAACGCAAATTGAACCCCGGCTTGCCATCGGCTCGTGCCGATGTAATCGTCGGTGGATGCTGCATTCTGGTGGCGATAATGAGGAGGCTAAATCTTCCTGCCATAACTATTTCAGTGCGTAGTCTTCTTGATGGAGTAATTGACGAACTCCGCAGCGAACAATGACCATCTTGCACCCCACTAACAGCACTTCTCCGCTACGGCTGTACGGTCGTCGTTTAATGTTGCGGCCGCTAACTCCGTCTGATTACGCATCATGGAGCGAACTTCGAATGCGTAATGGTGATTGGCTAACAAAGTGGGAGCCCACGCGACTACCAACCCATGCTGATCCTGTCCGCGACCGGGATGCATTCACCGCCCGTTGCGCACAACGTGATCGAGAACGCCAGTCAGGCTCTGGATATTCATTTGGAATGTTCATCGGCCCAACCCTCGTGGGCGAAGTGAACCTCAACAATGTTGCACGTGGATCACTCCAAGGTGGCTCAATCGGGTATTGGATCGACCAGAAGTTTGCTGGTCAAGGGCTCACTGCCGAAGCCGTTGTGGTGCTACTGCGTTATGCATTCACCGAGTTACGGCTCCACCGCATTGAGATTTGCATTATCCCGCGCAACAAGAACAGCCACCGAGTTGTTGAAAAGATTGGGTTGCGCTCCGAGGGTATCGCAATCAGTTTTCTGGAGATCAACGGGGTTTGGGAAGACCACGTGCGATATGCGATCACGGTTGATGAATGGCAGGCGCGCCGCCAAGAATTCATCGAACGCTTTCTCTAAGAGACTTCGCGCAACTTCTCCCAAGCTTGTGCGCGTGCTCTGCGCACTGTGTTACGGCGCTTCCAAGCCTTTGACTTCCAATGTTTCAGAGCTTTTTCTGACTTGCGTGTCGCCTTTTCAACATCGTGATGATGCATAGGTTTCCACGCTGGACCCGGCTCAGAAACATCGTCGGCATCAATACCATGGCTCACAAGATCAGCAACTTGATGCAACTCCGAGTGCATCCTGTGCCGTTCGTTGTGCCAATGCGCCCGCAACTCAATACGTGGTGCCGGAAGTGAATCCTGGCTTCGGTGACGCTTACTCATCGGGACCTCCCTGCGGATTACCGAGTGTTGTGCTGACCACTCATATTTGAAACTACACCTACTTCACGAATTGTCAAGGTCAAATTTGTGACGATTATGAGACAACTATTTGGCGCTTGATTGTGTATCCCGCATCAGGGGGCCTGATACGGATCGCACAGATTCCAGGGGACAAACCAACGAGTTTGTAACCACCCTCATTGATGATCTGGCAGACAAGGCGGGACTCTGGAACAACCGTCACATCGCGTGGATTGGGGATGGCCACAACCTCTTCGACCAACCGTGCATTACTTACTCCTGTGCGTAATGGCCCAACTTGTACCGTGCGTGAAAGTGGACTGAAACTGCCGACCCCGAGTGCATTTTCAGTACGTACATTGAACGCGTAATTGACACCGTTGGCGAGTCCCGTGATTGTGATAGAGGTTCCGTTGCCAGCCACATACTCGGTACGAACTGGTAACTCATTACGATAAACACGAACGGTTGAGCCCGTTATTGCCGCGCCACCACTGCATGGCTTATCCCACCCGACAGTTGCAGCTCCGTTAGCCGACGCCACGGGAATGACTCTTGTAACGCGACCAGGTGCCGTGCGCGCCGGAGCAACTCTGAGGTCTAATTGTGCCACACGGTTCGTGGTGTTTGGTTTAAGCGATGCAATGGCAAATGAAGTGGACGCTGATGCGACCAATGCATCACGCACTGAATCTGCACATCGCAGTGGATATCTCTGTGCGAAGAGTGCCGCTAACCCAGAAACAAATGGAGTTGCCATCGAGGTGCCACGCAGAGTGAGTGTCCAGCCAACTGGGTTGTAATTGTTCCAAGTCGACCTGATTGAATTTCCGGGCGCAAGCAGGTCGACACAGGATCCGTAGTTCGAGTAATCAGCCATGTACAACGAAGGTCCGACGGTACCCAATGCACCAACGGTTAACGCTTCAGTCACGTTTGCGGGTGCGGTGTTGCACGCGTCTACACCTTCGTTTCCGGCAGCAACAACGGGTATGAGATTGTCAGCCAGCAAGTCGCGAACCGCAAATTCCATCGCCTCGGTTGTGCGATCGGCCGGACCCCCAAAGCTCATGTTCACGATTCCAATTCGTGTCGCCTTGTGGTGGCGCACAATCCAACCCATTGCAAGTGCCGCCAGATCCGAATCACCATTGCCACAGTTATCAAGAATTCTTACGTCTATGACCCGAAGACCCTTTGCGACACCGTATGTGTGCGAATTTACGATTCCAGCCACATGCGTACCATGGCCATCCCAATTCGTATACGTGACGCCATCGAAACGGCATTGCGTGCTGGTCACATAGCTCTTGCCGGATATCGCCCGTCCTCCAAATTCGGGATGTGGTGTGTATACGCCACTATCAACTACGTAGACGTCAATACCTCTTCCATCGGCGCCTTCGGGATAGTTATAAACACCATCGGCAACACCATCAAGTAGATCGAGGCCCCAACCAGCTGCGAACTGGACGCCGAAGGGAAGTGTGGATTTCGCTCCATCGGGCTCTTCAATCGGATCTACTCCGATTTCGCCCACCGACTGGACACCACGGGTTTGCGGTAATTGCGCATCACCTCTCGCTGCAAATGCGGTGACAACGATTGCGAATGCACACAGCAACCAAATTGGCTTGTTGATTCGTCTCATGCCTGCACTCTAACCAAGCACCCGATCACGTGATTTGAAACGGTTACTTTTTACTGATCTTTGCTTGCAGAGCAGCAAGGCGCTCTGCAGCCCATGGTTGGTGGGCGCTCCAGAGTTGTGGATCTAACTCTGCACGCACAGCTTCAACATGTGTACCGATATTGGCCATTGACTTGATGGTTGCTTTTGTTTCAAGGATTAGCTCACGTGGCGTAGATCCAGCACGTGCGGCCATCTCTTGGGCTGTAGTGAGCAGCTGATCATCATCTACACAACGCCAAACGAGTCCGACACGCTCTGCTTCTTTGCCATCTAACACTTCGCCAAAAACAACCGAAGCGAATGTGAATTGTTGGCCCGCTATGCGCTGAGACATCCATGTATGGCCACCACCGGGGTGCAGACCAATCTGCATAAATCTCGTGTCAAACTTCGCACGTGTTGCCGCGATGCGCACATCACAACCCAGCGCCATGTTCATTCCAGCTCCGACCGCCGCTCCGTTCACAGCCGCGATGGTTGGCAATTTTGAATTGGCAACACGAAGAAAGCCCTCATAGATAGCGCCCAGGCTCTCGGCGGTTGCCTCCATCAGATTCCCAAGATTCGCTCCCGCACAAAAAGCTGGAGCCGTCCCAGTTACCACGAGGGCGCTCACCGACGGGTCCGATTCAATGTCATCCATTGCCGCCACGATCGCATCGACCATGGGCAAGGTGAGCGAATTTCGCTCCGCGGGATTGTTGAGCGTAAGAGTCGCTACACCTTCGCTTTTGTCTACAAGTACCAGTGCCATGCCGTTCGAGTCTGCCACAGGTCACCACTAACCTCAGAAGTGATGCTTGACCATGTCTTCACCGATGCAATTGGCGCACTACGCGATGCCTTTGAAGGCGCATTCCTTGAACGCCAGGCTTTCGAAGAGCATTTCCAAAACGATGTGCTGCTTGGCGACTTGGTGTGGGAAACCAGTTACGGCCTGCCCGGCGAAGGTAACCCGCCGCATGTTGTTGCGCACATCACATTTGAATGGCCGAGTTGGAGCCAAACCACCTACCGCCGTTGGTATGTCGAGGAAGTGTTGGATCAACTGCCCGCCATCGAGATGGAGATCGTGTTTCGAGTGCAGCGCATGCGCGAGCAACCTGTACCGTCATTAATTGCAGGTGTGCTCCCTGAGCGTGGGCCATTAATCGGTGGGGAACGCCTTGAACGCGCCGCAGTCACGGTGGAGATTGGCTATGAGAGTGACTCACTTGACTCCCCTGAGTTCGCAATGGAGATCACCTATGAAGGCCTCTACACCCTCGCGGAAGAATCGCTAGTAGATGGATCAAGCGAGATTTTGGATGCCCATTTCGGCGAGCTGGGTGCATGGATCGCAACCAACCTCGTGAAGCTCGGAGATCTAAACGTGCAGTTCTTGCCCACCGACATCGATTGAGCATTGTCACACATTGGTTGCGCCCTGCAAAGATTGCATCATGAATACGGATGGCATACATGAATGACGAAGTAGTACTACTTGATGTGAGTGAGCGCATCGCTACTATCACCCTCAATCGCCCCGCAGCCCGCAATGCGCTTTCAACCGCCGTGTTACGGCTCCTGCCCCAATTGATGATTGAGGCTGACTCGCGCGACGACGTTGATGTTCTAATCCTCACAGGCGCCGACCCCGCCTTTTGTGCAGGACTCGATCTCCGCGAGTTGGGTGGCGGAGGAATCATCAACGACAAAGATGAAACTGGCGCCGGAGGTGGCGTGAATGCATACGGTGTCCATGGGCCCTTTCCGCCAGTTTCCAAGCCATTGATTGGCGCAATTAACGGTGTGGCTGTCACAGGAGGATTCGAGCTCGCACTCAACTGTGACTTTCTCATTGCCAGTGAACACGCCAAGTTTGGTGACACACACGCACGAGTTGGGGTAATGCCCGGCTGGGGCCTCACCGTTCATCTCTCACACACAATTGGAGTAAGACGCGCACGCGAGATGAGTTTCACCGGAAATTTCCTATCGGCTGAGGAGGCTTTGCATTTTGGTCTCGTGAATCATGTGGTTGCTCACGAGGATCTGATCCCCTTCACCCGCCAGATTGCGCGCGATATCTCCGGCATTGACCCGCGAGCTGTTCAGCACATACGCGGCACCTACCGAGATATCAATGCTGATGAACCCGCTTGGGCGGTCGAGTCACGAGACTCGAAACGCTGGCGGAGTGAGTCCTATGACGCAAGCAAGGTTGAATCCAGCCGCCAAGGGATTATTGATCGCGGCCGCAACCAGTAATCAGGCAGAACGCGAAGCGGTGGCCTGAACTTCAATACCGCCGCGTGGACGCTGCGTAATGGTCACCGTTACCTGCTTTGGCTTGCACGAAGTCATAACTTCGTCAGCAATTTCTGCTGCAAGCGCTTCACAAAAAACAGGGCGATCGCGGAACTTCCAGAGATAAAGCTTCAAGCTTTTGGATTCGATGCACCATTGAGCAGGTGAGTATTCAATAACAACATGTGAAAGGTCGGGCTGCTGAGTTACCGGACACACACTTGCCAGTTCATCAGAAGTGAACCGAACGTTTGTGACATGTGAAGGGGCTGGAAATACTTCGACATGCTCCACTGCGTGACGCACTGTCTGGCCAAGAATCGTCAGGGTCTTTGTCTGGTCTTCCGTCATGATTCAAGCGTAGGGGCTAAGCAATCAAGTTTTTGAGTTGAGTTAGTGGCCGCGGGCCCATGTGCGAAATGACCTCTGCTGCTGCAATTGCACCGATCTCAGCACAGCGCGACAACTCCATGCCACGGGTGAAGCCAAACAAAAAACCTGCTGCAAACAAGTCACCCGCACCCGTTGTATCGACCACCTTGGCAACGCGCTTAGCTGGCACCTCGAGAACTTCACCGTGAGTTATAACTACCGAGCCTTTTTCACTGCGCGTGATTACTGCGAATTCACAGTGTTGCCTCAGGTTCGAAACCGCCACATCAAAGTCACGGGTTTCATAAAGCGCTTCCAGTTCAGCCTCGTTACCAAACAAGATGTCCACTTCATCAGCAATCAGGGCGTGAAAATCTTCTCGGTGCCGCTGCACGCAGAATGAGTCGGACAATGTAAGGCTTACTTTTCTACTGGCTCCATGTGCGCAATTCGCTGCCTCACGAAACGCTGCCTTAGCTGCGGGCTGGTCGTATAGATATCCCTCGAGGTAGACAACTTTTCCGGACTCAATTGCCGCGGTGTTGATGTCTGCCGGGGTCAGTAGCGAAGAGACTCCGAGGAAAGTGTTTAGTGTGCGCTGCGCATCGGGGGTGACTGCGATTACACAACGCCCCGTCGGCATCCCTTCAACAGACGCCCCGCGGACGAACTCAACACCAATGGAGCTGATCTCGCGGGCGAATTCATCCCCCAACGCATCGTTTGAAACCTTGCCAATGAAAAGCGCGCTTCCACCAAGTGAAGCAACACCACTCATCGTGTTAGCTGCTGACCCACCGCTGGTCTGCACGGTTTCTCCAAGCGATTCTTGGATTTGCAATGCGCGCTCAGCATCAATCAGCGACATGGTCCCCTTCTCCATGCCGTGCGCCTCTAGAAACGAATCTGGGACCTGGGCGAGTATGTCCACTAGGGCATTACCTACTGCAACCACGTCATGGGTGGTGTCCTTGAATGACATGGATACTCACGCTAGTTGGCAGCGATAACCTCGTGCCGTGTCCCATCTGAATGGTCCCTTTCGTCTCCCCCGTAACGTTCTGCCATATCGCTACGAAGTTCGGCTGAAGCCTGACCTTGAAAAAGCAACTTTCAGTGGTGAGGTGGTGATCCACTGCCACGCCGACGACGCGAGTGAGATCGTGATGAACGCCAAGCAGTTGGAAATTCTTGATGTGAAAGTCAATGGTTCGCAGACCAAGTGGGAGTTGCATGACCCAACCGAACGAATCATTCTCTCTGCTCCGGCCAGTGGCGAAACATCGATATCCATTCGGTTTAACGGCACACTGAACGATCGACTTCGTGGCTTTTACCGGTCAACATTCACCGATGCCGAGGGAAACCAACGTGTGATTGCCACCAGTCAGATGCAGTCCACTGACTGCCGAGCAGCATTTCCGTGTTTTGATGAACCAGACTTCAAGGCAGTCTTTGCCGTCACGCTCGTTGCCCCAAATGATTGCCTCGCGATTTCAAACGGTGAAGAAATTGCCAAGCAGGACCTTGGTGATGGCACCTATGAGATTCGTTTTTCAGACACGATGCCGATGAGCACATATCTCGTGGCATTTGTGGTCGGCCCACTGGAAATTACGGCGCCAAAAGTTGTCAATGGTGTACCTGTCCGTGTCGTACATGTGCCAGGAAAAGCCAACCTCGCTGACTTCGGTGTAGAAGCTGGAGCTTTCTGCCTCAATTGGTTCCACAATTACTACGGCATCCCCTACCCCGCCGAAAAGGTGGACATGGTGGCGCTACCCGACTTTGCTGCTGGCGCGATGGAAAACGTTGGCTGCATCACTTACCGTGAAGTGTTGTTGCTAGTTGATCCCGAAACAGCAACTGCAGCCGACCGAGAGCATGTTGCGGATGTGATCGCACATGAACTCGCGCACATGTGGTTTGGCGACTTGGTCACGATGAAATGGTGGAATGGGATCTGGCTGAACGAAGCATTCGCCACTTTCATGGGTGTTGCCGCATGTGATGCGTTCTTGCCCGAACTCAAACGCTGGACCACATTTGGACTCGAGCGCAGTGCAGCATTTGAAGTCGACTCGCTTGAATCAACACGACCAGTTGAGTTTGAAGTTAAGTCACCAGAGGACTCCGAAGGCATGTTCGACCTCCTCACGTACGAAAAGGGTGGCTCATTGCTCCGCATGCTTGAGATGTACTTGGGGCACGAGAGATTCCGGATTGGTGTTAGTCACTATCTGAAAAAGCACGCCTACGGAAACACCGAGACCAACGATCTCTGGGATGCGATTGAGGAAATTGTTACCGCAGATGGTGGTGAAAAGGTGCCGGTGCGCAAACTCATGGACTCGTGGATTTGGCAAAAGGGATACCCACTGGTTTCGGCAGATGTTCAGGGTGACTCACTTGTGTTGAAACAGCAGCGATTCAGCTTCCAAGCAGATGCGGATACATCGACTCTGTGGGTTGTTCCAATCCATGTGAGCAATGCTGGCAATGAGTCTCGTTTATTGCTTGACCAGCGCGAATTGAGAGTTCCCCTTGATTCCCCTGAACTTCCCGTCGTTGTGAACGCAGGTGGTCATGGTTTCTACCGTGTCAATTACTCGCCAGAGCTGCTAAATCGTCTGACTGGCGCCACTCTCGCTGCGCTCTCCACACTTGAGCGTTACCAGCTCGTCGACGATTCGTGGAGTGCGGTAAAAGCGGGGCGCCTAGAAGTCCGAGAATTCTTGGCTTTCCTGGATGGCTACAAGGCAGAAAGTGATCTTGCGGTCTGGCAGACCATCGGTACGGCGCTCAATCTCTGCGCACGTGTAATTCCGCCCACAGAGTTGGGGTGGTTTGCGCAACGCGTTAGTGATCTCACGAACCAAGTGCGAAGTGATCTTGGATGGGAACCAAAACCCGATGAGCCGGCCACCGTGCGACAACTCAGGGGCTACCTGGTCACATTGGCTGGAAATCTTGGCAACGACCAAGCCGTGATTTCTCGGTGCCGTGAGCTTTGGCGCAGCATCCAGGATTCTGGTGCGTCAGTAGACCCAGAGTTGATGGCTGCAGTTGTTGGCGTGGTCGCATTCAATGGTGACGCTGTCACGTACGACGAAATACGCGGGCTCTACCTGTCAGCCCAAACGCCGCAAGATGAGATTCGTTATCTGTACGCTTTGGGCGCATTCAACGATGCTTCACTCATTGCTCGGACCTGCGAATTTGCTTTCACCGAAGATGTGCGTGCACAAGATGCACCATTTCTGTTGAACCGCACCATGAATAACCGTTTGCACGGCCACATTGCGTGGACAACAATACGCTCGCGTTGGGAAGAGGCGAATCAGAAGTTCCCAATTAACTCAATTATCCGCATGGTCTCACCAGTCAGCTCACTTACGGACCCACAATTGGTTGACGACGTAGAGCAATTCTTTACCGAGCACGACATCCCACAAGCCACACTCACGTTGCGCCAAACACTAGAAATGCAACGGGTCAACGCAGCATTGCGCGCCCGCACTGTGGCGAGCTGGTGAGTGAAAATTCTTAGCGTGAAGTGACCGCAAGCTTGCCGTCAACAACCCACTGCTGGAGTTCACGCTTCAGGAATTTGCCCGCTGCGTTGCGCGGCAGCGATTCATTCATGACCGCAACTTTGGATGGCACCTTGAAGGCGGCGATTTTGCCCGCCAGGAACTCCCAAAGCTCTTCAGCCGAAATTGACATTCCATCATTGGGCTTGATCGCTACCGCTACCTCTTCGCCCATGCGCTCATGCGGGACACCAAAAACGGCAACTTCGTGTACAGCTGGGTGCTCGTATATAGCGCCCTCGACTTCAGCCGAATAGACGTTCTCGCCAGCACGCAGAATCATGTCCTTGACACGGTCTTCGATGTACAGGAAGCCCTCGTCATCAACTCGGCCCACATCTCCCGAACGAAGCCAACCGTCAACGATGGTTTCGGCTGTTGCTTCTGGCTTGTTCCAATACCCACGGATCAACATCGGCCCAAAGAACCAGACTTCACCACGCTCGCCGGTTGGCACTTCGCGCAAGTTCTCGTCACGAATTTGAATGGTCATTGGAGGCAAAGTGCGGCCCGTGCTGGTTGGACGATCGGTGTAGTCCTTGCCGTTGTTGCCTGGGCCGAAAGCGTTGGTTTCGGTCATCCCATAACCCAGTTGTGGACCACCGTTCTTAACTGACTTTGCAACCTTGTCCACCAAAGCCGCGGGAGCAGGAGCGCCACCGCCACCGACTGCACGCAGGCTTGAGGTATCGAACTTGGCAAAATCGGGGTGGTTCACGAGATCCCAACTTTGCGTAGGAACTCCAACGAAGTTAGTGATGCCTTCTTCTTGAATAATCGGCAATGCCTTGCCTGCATCCCACTTGTACATGATGACCAACTTGGCTCCCGTTAGGAAGCAGCCAAGCATGACCGGAACACAACCGGTCACATGAAACAGCGGCACGATGAGAATAAACGCAGTAGCAGGAGCATTGGGATCGGGGGGCGTGTCTTTACGCAGGCCGTCAATGGTGCCGCGAGCTGCAAAGGTCATCAACGCTGAGATGATCGCTCGATGCGTGCTCACCGCGCCCTTTGGGCGGCCAGTGGTGCCTGAGGTATAGAGAATCGTTGCATCGGCATCGGTGTCGATCTCGGGGCGCGGATGTGCAGCACCTACTTTCACGACATCTGACCAATGAACGGAGTCTCCACCGAGAGCTCCTGATGCGCGCACCACTATTTGTTTGATCCCAAGGCGTTCACATGCCGGAGTTGCAAGGGCGTGACGCTCAATATCGGTAATCAGAATTGACGATCCTGAATCCTCTAAGGCGTAGTCAATCTCGTCGGCACTCCACCAAGAGTTCATTGACACCGAGATTGCGCCAATGGAAGTGATCGCAGCAAACGACACAACCCATTCCGGGTAGTTACGCATGGCAATTGCAACGCGGTCACCCTGCCTGACCTTGTATCCGTTCACCAAAAGGTCGGCTACCGCATCTACACGGGCCATCACGTCAGCGAAACTGATTCGCTCGCCTTCATAGACCAGAAAAGTCTTGTCACCATGAGCACGTGCAATGTCAAACACTTGGCCGAGATGCTGCGGTGCATTCTTGAAAACCCGCATGTCCACTCCGTGCACATTGGCATCAACTAGCTCGAGCGGTGAGCCCGCTCCGAAGACCGCCCCAATTGATTGTTCCCATGTCATTGCCATTGTCCACCCCCGGACACATTTACTTTTGTGGAGCTGAGGGGAATTGAACCCCTGACCTCAACAGTGCGATTGTTGCGCTCTGCCAACTGAGCTACAGCCCCTCAATGGGCTACAGCCTACGCAAAGGTTTTGGCCTTGTCGCCCCCAAAAAATCAGGCGGC
>JBIIRE010000023.1:0-16415 GCA_044341655.1 Ilumatobacteraceae bacterium
CGCCACAGCCATCACCTTGTCGGCAATTGCCATGATCTGGCCGGGGATGCGGTATCCAACCGACAATCCAATTACACGCGGCTCCTTCTTATTGGGTAGGTACGCAAGAACATCCTCCCAATCTCGCGGAGCAAGTGGTCCAGTTGCTTGAGCAATGTCACCCACGATGGTCATCGAACCATTGAGCGAACGACGAGACGCCATTCGTAGCTGCATCGGTGTGAGATCTTGCACTTCGTCAATCACTACGTGTCCGAAAGTGCGAATCTCATCGGACTCATCTGATTTTCCATTTTTTCCAGGCTTTGGCCCAAGTATCTCGCGTGCCTCGTCTAGCAATGCAACATCTGCGTTACTCCAACGGGCTTCTTCAAGTGATGAAGCGCGTTCACGGAACAGCGCCAGGTATTCATCTTCATGCAGAATCGGTGTAGCAGCCAGTCGCAAGAGCGCCTTTGAACCAAACAAGTCATGCAACAGCTGTGTTGGCGACAAGACCGGCCACATGCGTTCAAGTGCCATTCGCAGATCGGGGTGTCCGCGCAATTGGTCCTTAACATCGTCAACAACATCTTCATCGGTCCGCCAAGTGGCCGCGAGCGCAGAAAACACTTCACTTTCCACCCACCGCCTCGCAGCATTATGCGAGCGAAAGCGACGACGTGCAGCCTTGACTATCCGTGCTGTCTCTTCTTTGCGCAAACGAATAAAACCAGTGCGATATGGAAAGACAAGATCTTCCTTCAAGGGCCGCTGGCGATCGATCATTGCTTTGTGAATCACCGCACACATGCGGTCACTCCCCTTCACACGCTCGGCGATCAAAGAATCAACTGCACCAAATTCGGCATCAGGGATTAAGTCAGCGAGTACGACTTGTTCCACTCCTGATTCCCCAAGTGATGGCAGTACTTGCTCGATATAGCGCAGGAACACTCGGTTCGGGCCGATAACCAATACGCCTTGGTCCTCGAGTGGGAACCGATGCGTGTAGAGGAGATATGCGGCGCGATGCAATGCAACAACCGTCTTGCCGGTGCCTGGCCCACCTTGGACTACAAGAACTCCGGACTTTGAGGACCGAATGATTTCATCCTGCTCAGACTGAATCGTTGCCACGATGTCACCGAGCTGCCCAGTGCGACCACGCTCAATCGATGCCAACAAGGTGTTGTATCCGCGCAGCCCGGTTTCGTTTGTGAGTACCAAGCCGTCATCGTGCCCGACTCCAAGGTGTCCTTCACCGAACAGCTCATCTTCGATACCGAAAAGCTTTCCGCCTTCGACCACAAAATGGCGGCGGCGTGCAAGACCCATCGCATTGCGACCAGTAGCACGATAGAAAGGCTCGGCGACTGGAGCACGCCAGTCCACGACAACGGGTTCACGCCTCTCATCCGAGACCGCGAGTCGACCGATATGAAAACTCTCCAGGTCGTCGCCTTCAATGCGGTCTATGCGCCCAAAAACCAAAGCTGCGTTTCCCAGATCGAGTTGACCTAAGCGATTAACCAGCTGCTCGTCGAACGCATCACGCTCAAATCGATTCTGAAAGGTGCCGCCGGGTCCGGCTTCAGTCAGATCTCTCAGTTTCCAAGCGTCGTCCCTGCTGCGCTCGAGACAGGCGTACGCAAAATCGATAAATGCCTGCTCGTCCACAAGGTCGGGATGCTGATTGCTCATCGGAATCCTTCAAATAGGGGATTTGAAATTCTACCGACTGAGAGGTCCGTCCCAGAAAGGCAGAGCCAAATTGCATCAATGTGTGTTGCAATATCTCGCATTTAGAGGCATCCTGACTCTTGAATGCTGGGCGGATCAGCGTTCTCCCTGTCGGTGGCGGCCGAATCGGGACTAGTGCTTCACGGGGGTGTCATGCGCGGGTTCAGCCCACGTTCACTTTCTGCTTCCCTCATTGCCTTTTGCTGTTTTGGCTCGATCTTCACCCTCAATGAGTCACATGTGGCCGCTCAAGTGTCTGGGGATTCCAATGCGGACTCAATCAGTGCGATGGTCCGTTTCGGAACACCACCCGGTAGCGATGGGCGCGATGAATCGGGATGTACATGGCGCCCCTTTTTTGATTATGAAAACACTTCAAGCCCACCTTTGGAACCTCCGTCGATTACTTCTGGTGATTTCACTTTCAAACTTTGGTTCCGTGATTGTCCTTTCGGCTGGGAGGCTTACTGGATTCCAGAGATTGATCGGGAAACACTTGGTTCAATCTCGCGCAACAGAGTCGAGCGTCTAATTCCATCTCTTCCCTTGGACACAGCGCCGCCACACGACAAGTTTGTGGTCAGTGTTGGCACGTGGTTTTGGGTTCCAGCTGCATTATGGGTGAAGTTTTCAGTTACGGCATGGATTCCAACACCTACCGGCGTGCTCACTGCCACAACCGAGGCCGAACCTAGAGATTTGATCTTCACCCCAGGTGACGGTGTTTTTGGCTCGGGTCCGGTCACGTGTAACGGCCCGGGAGCCGTGTGGTTCAAGGCTTACGGCGACCGAAAGGTCTCGCCTTGTATGTACACCTATACCCACTCGTCGTCATTGTCGCGCGACGGCTACTTCCACGGCTCTGCCACAACTGTCTGGGAGGTCTCTTGGAGTTCGAATGCCGGGATCGGCGGCCCACTCCCCGACATTTCCACCACTTCTGACTACCGCTTTCGAGTTCGCGAGTTGCACGCACTTGTTCGGTAGGGATTTTTGACCTTTGAAATGTGGTTAGGCTTGACCTCAGTCGAGGCAACTCGGCTTTTTGTGAAAGCGAGTAAGGCAATGGCAACAGGAACTGTGAAGTTCTTCAACGACGAAAAGGGATTTGGATTCATTTCCCAAGAAGATGGACGCGATCTGTTCGTTCACTTCTCCAACATTGAAGGCACTGGTCGTCGCACCCTGGTGGTTGGACAAACTGTTGAGTACGAACTTGGAGAAGGTCGCAAAGGACCAGAAGCCACAAACGTGCGCGCCGTCTGATCTAAGCGACCAGCATTCTTCAATTCCCCCCAGCAACAAGTAAGTGAACCGTGAACACCTCAAGAGAACAAATACTCCTTGATCAGCGTTTCGGTGCGGTGATTGACGCTCTAGAAGACTCAGAACTTCTTGGTCTTGCCCGTGCCCTTGACGAGGAAATGCGCGAGGGATTGGCAAGCCTTCTTGGTTTTCCGATCGCGCAATTCGATGATGACGAGAAACTGACCGCAAACCTGCGTACTCGCTCCAACCGCAGAATGTCCTCTTACAACGTCGGCATTGTTCTTGGTGACGCTTGTATTCAGAAGTGCATTGAAGTGCTTGGGGATTCTTCAGAAGACCCAACCCTCGAAGAACTCCAGCGCGTACTGCCTGACCTTGTATCTGAATTTGGTTTGGGTGCAGCGCAGTTGATGGTTGTGCAGTACTCAATGAGTTTGCGCGGATTCAAAGAACTCATTGCTGCTGATGACCGATTCAAATTGCGTCAGGCGCCAGTCAGCGCTCCTGCACGCGAGATCGATCATGTGGCTCAAGATGCCAAGCGTGCTGCGCGTCGTGAGCGACAGCGGGCACAAAAAGCCAAAAAGAAGTAACAAAAAGGCCCGGACCCCGCAAGGGATCCGGGCCTTTAGTTTTTGGATCTAGCTCTCGAAGTCTGAGATCAACGAACCAATGTCTGCGAAAGTCTTCGCAGCGGCGTTGTACTGAACAACTGTGAGTGACTCAGCGGTTGCCTGGTCACTTGCACCGTTGGTCTTCAACACAACTCCTTCACGACCCAGCATCGGCACATGCTCGAGGCTGCGTGCAGCCTCAATGATCGAGGCACGGGTCAGACCTGCTTCAGAAGCTGCAGCCTGAGCAAAGATCGCTACTGCTGCTTCCATCGTGCTCCAGCCAGCAGCGGCAGTGGTGACAATGTCAGCCTGGCCGCGTGCGGTCATGTAGTCGAGGTAGGTCTTGATGTTTGGAATTGTCGCCTTAGCTGGATCACCAATATCTTCGAGGAAGTTCGATGTGTAAAGGCCATTGGCTGCGTCACCGGCTACACCGAGAATCAGCGGAGATGCACATGTGTTGGTGATGAACACCTTCGGGTCCCAGCCAGCGTTTGCGGCCTTGGCATTTGCCACTTCCTTCATGAAGGTTGGGCACTGCGAACCAAGTGGCACTGCAATGATCGCCTCGGCACCAGATGCTGCAAGTGCATTCAGCTGAGCGGTCGGAGGTGCAGTTTCGGTTGGTTCAATGGTCTGCTCTTCAACAATCTCAATTCCGTACTCAGCGGCAACTTCCTTCAGAGTGTCTGCGTATGCCAGACCAAATTCAGTGTTCACGTGGTAGAGACCCACGGTTACACCTTCTGGGAACAGTTCCGCCAACTGCTTCGCGTACACCTTGGTCTCTACGTCGTAAGGCGCGAGCTGTGGCGTGGTCCACGGGTAGTTCTCGGCATCCTTAAACGAAGGTGAACCTGATAGCACCTGGATCTGTGGCACACACTCTTCATTCAGAGTGTCGCGTACCGCGAGGTTGCCATCGGTACCAACGATTCCAGTGAATGCCTGAACGCCACCGTCGAGAAGATCGTTCACTGCAGTCGGAGTGAGGTCCTTGTTGTACTGATCGTCACCGATCTCGAGTTCAAGGGTTACACCAGGAATGAGGTTGTTCTCGTTGGCGTAATCGACATACGCCTTCATACCTTCAGCAACTGGCGCAAATGCGAGAGCTGCGGTGCCACCAGACAATGGAACAACTGTTCCAACTTTGAGCGTGCCCGAGATTGGCGCAACGGCTGCATCTGGATCAGCACAATCTTCTGTGCTCACGGCCCATGCACCTGACGGTGCTTCCGTGGTCTCAGTGGTTTCGGATGCGGTGGTATCGCTACCACCACCGTCGTCGCTGTCACTGCAAGCGGCGAACAAAAGCGCCCCTGCGGCAAAAACTGACACGAGTCGAATACGTCGGCTAGTCATTTTCCCTCCATTGTCTGTGCCCCATTGCAATCAGACTGCTCAATACGCTACCCGCGAGCACTTGAATTGGCTAGCCAGGTCATTTAATAACGGCAACGCGTCGGGCCAGCCTGCGAACAAGCCCGAAAACGCCGTCAGGTGCCACAAACATGAGGACAATGAGCGCCACGCTAAGGATGATGGAAGCCGGCGAGACTGCCGACCAATCAAATAGCCACCCAATTAATCCGTCACCGGAAGCACTTGCGGTACGCGTGTAGTTGTCCACCCAGACATAGACCAGAGCGCCGATGATTGGCCCAGTAATTGTTGCCGCACCACCCACCACCATGACCACCAAGAAAACAATTGAGCCAATCAATGTGAGATTTGCACCATCAGCCGTAACCACACCCGTGCGGGCAACCGACAACGACCCCGCCAATGACGTGAGGGCCGCTGATACACCAAACACGAGTGTCTTAGTGGTCGCGAGATTCACTCCCATGACCTCGGCGCCAATTTCATTATCCCGAATCGCAATTAGTGCGCGCCCCATTCGACTCTTCACAATCCCGCGACAAACAAGAACCGTGATGATGACCAACATGATCGCGTACCAATAGAAAAACACCGTACGGTCATCTCGACCCTTGAGTTCGCCAAGAAATGGCAATGACGGCAACTCTTCGTAACGAATACCGCTGATGCCGCGGGCGCCATTCGTGAGCCATTCAAGTTTGGGCCACTTCATCATCGTGGGAAACAGCACGGCCACTGCAAGCGTGACCAATGCGAGATAGATACCTTTGATACGCAATGCCGGCAGAGCCACGATGAACCCAAAAATAAAAGCGAGTAATGCACCAAAGATCATCGACCATCCATGACCCCAGCCGTACTTGCTAACAAGCACGCCAGTGGCATATGAACCGATACCAAAAAATGCGCTGTGGCCAATTGAAATCAATCCCGTATAGCCAATTACTAAATTCAAAGCCGAAGCCGCGATAACTAACGCAAGAGCGTTGGTCATCGAGTCGATGTTGCCGGTGGTCATCTTGGTTGGAACCCACAACACGGCGATAGCAACAAGTAGTACTCCAAGCACTCGAATCGCGATGTGCTGAGGACTGTTGCGCTTGATGGTTACAAGAGCCATGGCTACACCCGTGACACTTTCTGCTCACCAAACAATCCGGTCGGCCTGACGAGTAGAACACCAAGAATGATCAAAAGCGCAACACCGAGTCGCATTTCTTGACCAATCCACTTTGGCGCGTAGCCCGCCGCCATGTTCTCAACCACGCCAATAGTCAACCCAGCGATCACGGCTCCTCCGAGCGAATCAAAACCACCCAAAGTTGCAGCAGCAGATGCATAAACGAAATAGGAGAACATGAGCCCAGGCACAACTTCACCGGTCGTTCCCGCCACCATCGTTCCCGCTAGTGCGCCAATTGCTGCGGCAAGGCCCCAAGATGCGGCCAAAACACGGCCTGTGTTTACGCCAACAAGACGCGCCGAGTCAGCGTTGCTCGCCACGGCCCTCATGGCCAACCCGAAACGGGTCTTGTTGAACAGCGCGAACAACAAGCCAGTCACCACAAGCCCAACAACCAAAATGCCAATTGATTGGTAACGCCACGACGCACCAAAAATTCTCTGGAAATCCTCGGGCTCATTGGGGAACAAGCTGGGCATGGTTTCTTGTGGTGGCGCTCCCCAGATCGCACCGGCAAGAGAGTTCAGCCCGAGAAACAATCCGATTGCGACCACAAACACCGCAAATTGCGAACGCTTTGCAACTGGCCGAATAAGTGTGGTCTCAACCGTGGCGCCCCCGAGATAGCCGATGAGCATTCCGCATATCGCAGCGAGCCAAAGTGGCATTCCCCAGTCGTTGAGTTTCCACACCAGGAATGTGCAGAACATCGACATCTCGCCTTGTGCGAAGTTGAGGTATCCGGTTCCGCGGTACACGACCACCAAGCAAAGTGCGAGCAGAGAATAAATCGCACCACTCGACAATCCATCAAAGAGGTATTGGAAGAAACGTGACATGTCAGTGCCCCAGATACGACTTTCTAACCGCGTCGTTGTTCATGTACTCATCAGGCGTTCCACTGCTCACAATTTCACCTGTTTCAAGGAGGTACACGCGCGATGCAATTTCAAGAGCGAGGTTGGCGTTTTGCTCCACCAACAGCACAGAAAGACCCGTTTCAGCATTGAGTCTCTGTAGGACTTCAAACAACTCACGTGTCACAAGCGGAGCTAGACCAAGGCTTGGCTCATCACAGAGAAGCAACTTGGGCCGTGACATCAACGCACGAGCAATCGCCAACATCTGCTGTTCCCCACCAGACAAACTTCCAGCTCGTTGCAGTCGACGTTCTTGCAGGCGTGGAAACACTCCGTACCAATAATCGATATCGGCAGCGAATGAGTCGCGCCGAGAATGCGCGCCAATACGCAGATTCTCCTCAACAGTGAGTTCAGGGAACGTGCCACGGCCCTGTGGCACATGGGCGATACCGCGTGCGGTCACCTTGTGGGCGGACAGATGTGCGATGTCATCAGCGAGGAAATCAACCACACCGGTACGTGGGATCATTCCTGAGATCGCACGCATCATCGTGGTCTTTCCAGCACCATTCGCACCGAGAACTACAACAATCTCTCCAGCATCAACATTGATGTTCACTCCGTGTAGCACTTCGATAAGGCCATAGCCCGCGCGAAGGTCGTGGGTACGCAAGATCTCACTCATGCGTCGGTTCCTAGATAGGCACGAATGACTTCGGGGTTGTCTCGCACTTCAGCAGGAGTCCCCTCGGCGATTTTGCGCCCAAACTCCATGACAACGATCTTGTCGGAAACCTTCATCACCATCGACATGTGATGCTCCACCAAAAGCATCGTCAGGTTAAATTCACTGCGCACGCGTACAAGTGTGTCGGCGAGCTCGTCAACCTCAGAGTGTGTGAGACCCGACGCCGGTTCGTCCAGCAATACAAATTTCGGTTTGGCGGCGAGTGCGCGAGCTATCTCTACCCGCTTTAGGGTTCCAAATGGAAGCCCGGCTGCAGGGTGTGCTGCAAGTTGTGCGAGACCAAACGCTTCGAGGAGGGCCATTGATGTTTCGCGGAGTTGTCGATCCTCGCGACGCACTCCAAACCGGGTAATCGCCCTAACAAAACCAACGCGACCTTTACTGTGCGCTCCAACCATCACATTCTCAAGCAATGACATCGATGGAAATAGCGCAAGGTTCTGAAAAGTGCGGCCGATACCCAGCTTGGCGATGTCGTGAGCTTCTACGCCGAGCAGATCAACACCATCAAAGGTGACAGAGCCTTGTGTTGGTTCGTAAATGCGGCTGAGAACATTGAATACGGTTGTTTTGCCTGCGCCGTTGGGGCCGATCAACCCGCAGATGTCACCCTGTTGCACATTGAAGGTGAGCCCAGACAGAGCGACAATGCCACCAAACTCGACTGTGACGCCGTCAACTTTCAGCAGGTCCATCAGCGATCCCTCTCACAACGCCCGAAACGCTAGCAGTCGTAGCCAGATGAATCTCCAGAATGGTCGCTATGCAAGTATTGAAACGTGCCTGAGATAGATGCAAAGCGTGCCGAAGCCGCTGTCAGGGAATTACTGATTGCCGTTGGTGAAGATCCAGACCGCGAAGGACTCCTCGATACTCCATCACGTGTAACGCGGATGTGGTCTGAGTTGCTGAGCGGTATGTCTGACGACCCAAGCCGTCATCTTGAGCGAACCTTTGAGATTGACCACGATGAGATGGTCATGGTTCGCGACATTGAATTCACTTCAATGTGCGAGCACCACATGCTTCCATTCAGTGGAGTCGCACACATTGCGTATCTGCCCGGAGCAACGGGGAGATTTACAGGGCTATCGAAACTCGCACGGTTGGTTGAGGGATATGCCCGCCGACTTCAGGTACAAGAGCGGATCACAAGTCAGCTCGCTGATGCCATGGACAAGATGTTGAAACCGTCGGGCGTTCTCGTAGTTGTTGAAGCAGAACACACATGTATGGGGATTCGTGGAGTGCGTAAGCCGCACACGCGCACAGTGACTTCTGCAGTGCGCGGTATCTATCGCACGGATCCCGTGGCGCGCGCTGAGGCCATGGCGTTTGTAAATCGCTCCAACTGATTCCGATCACACCATGGGCTTCCCCCACCCCACAATTGATGTTCCCGGTATTCATCCGGCGATCGCTGCAGAGATTGAATCGACTCGAATTCCGACCAACGCTTCGGCTGAACTCATATCAGCATTGCGTGGCAACGATTGTGAGCCAGGTCATATCTGTGCAACGGCTTGGGTATATGACTCCGAGCTAACACGGCTCGTGCTTCTTCACCATCCACGTTTGGGCTGGTGCAACCCTGGTGGCCATGTCGAGATTGGTGAAACCACACGTGACGCAGCAACGCGTGAGTTGTTCGAAGAATCTGGACTCAATCTGTCACCCGCCACCGACTCAGTAATGATCGTCCATCCTGCAATGTCAACCCATCCCGAGCCACACATGCACTGGAACGTTGCATGGGCGTACTTTGCTGACACCAATCTCCCACTCGTCGGCGAAGAAGGCACGGTGGTGCGCTGGTTTGACCTGAATTCACTGCCCGAAGGTGTTGCGGATCTCGCACCTACCGCAGCTTTGATTCGTTCGAATCTTCTCGGAATGTGAGTAACTAGTTAGTGGGAATAGTCCCGAGTCGACCGGCCTGGTAGTCCTCAAATGCCTGGCGAATTTCAGCTTCGGTATTCATCACAAACGGCCCGTACTGCACCACTGGCTCACCAATTGGTTGACCACCGAGCAACAAAAACTCAGCTTTACCGGTATCCCATGGATTAGTTGGTTGGGTGTCATCAGCTTGAATCGCGATGTGATCTCCCGCACCCAACAAAGCAACATGGTGCGCCGGCAGGACTCTGCGTTCAGCACCAACGGTGGCGGTGCCAGTAAGCATGTAGATCATTGAATTGAAATTGCGGTTCCATGGAATTCGTGCCTGCGCACCTGGCGCCAACGAAACGTGGACAATTGA
The DNA here is from genome assembly GCA_044341655.1 of Ilumatobacteraceae bacterium. Classification (GTDB taxonomy): domain Bacteria; phylum Actinomycetota; class Acidimicrobiia; order Acidimicrobiales; family Ilumatobacteraceae; genus CAIYHK01. The sequence goes on from JBIIRE010000023.1 coordinate 10,052, forward strand.
AATCGGTGTGTGGGTAGAGCCCGGACCTTTGATACCACCGGCCTCACCCGCAATAACTCGAACAAGCGCTCCACCGTCGTGACTGGTCGCTAATTCGAGTTCCGTTGCCAGTAGAGGCTGATAGCGCGGCGGCGAAAATTTCAGCGAACTTGGCAGATTGACCCAAAGCTGAATTCCGTGCTGCCAACCCCCCTCTTTCAAGATTCGCTCGGTTGGCATCTCGTCGTGCAACACGCCAGCGCCAGCCGTCATCCACTGCGTATCACCACTGCCAATCACACCACCGCCACCGTGTGAATCATGATGTGCAACTTCGCCATCGATCACATAAGTCACGGTCTCAAACCCACGGTGCGGATGCCATGGCGCACCCTGAGTTTCAAATGGTCCATTCAGCACGGGGCCGAGTTGGTCAAGCATCAAAAATGGATCGATGTCGGCAAATGTCAATCCGGCAAATCCTCGATACACGGGAAACCCCGCTCCCTCGACACCGCGCCGACCTGGAGTGATCTTCACTACGGGCCGCTCGCGTGACACTGCGGTATCCGGCTCGGTCATGCGTGGAAGAACGAGAGTGTCGTCGATGTTGATTGCTGGCATTTTGACTCCTTGACCAATGAATACAACAAGTGCACGGCAAGTTTTGTTCCTACAACCTCCTAACATCGGTCTCGCATCGTGTGATTCGGGGGAACATGGATCGACAATCAGACCTAGCAACGCTTCGTCAGCGTTGGTATGACATGGGCTTCTATGGATCTCGCACACTCAGCCAGGAAATGCTCGCAGGCGCTGAGAAACACTCCGACGTGAGGATGGTTTTTCACAGCGACGAGAACCCCCGCGAAGCAACCCTTGGAGAAATGGCCGACCTAAGCCGGCGCTTGGCCACCGGTCTGCGCGCGCTGGGACTCAAAGCGGGAGACGTAATTGGTGTCCAGGTTCCGAACTGGCTCGAGGGTGTGGTCACCTACCAAGCGGCAATGCACCTTGGGTTAGTCATCGTTCCCATCATTCATATATACGGAGCTGCAGAAGTTGGTTTTATTCTGCGCCAATCTGGCGCCAAGGCTCTCGTAGCGCCAGCTGCATGGCGCAACATCAACTACGAAGAGCGCATCAACGAGGTTCGGGAGTCCACCGACATCGAGCATGTGATCATCATTGGCGATGATTCCGGGCGAATCGGAGTGCCATGGTCGTCACTCGTTACAGATACCCCGATTGATCCACACGTGGGAGACCCGGACCAAGTGTGTGTAATCGTCTACACATCTGGCACTACAGCCGAGCCAAAAGGTGTGCAACACACCCACAACACACTCCTTGCCGAAATTAAATCAATCGAAGCTTTTCTCTACACAGCAGGAAGATCTGTGGCATTAGCTGCTTTCCCCGCCGGCCATATTGCGGGTGTTCTTTCGCAGTTGAGAATGTTCGTATTTGGCGTGAACACGATTCTCATGGATCAATGGAACGCGGATGACGCTGCGATGCTCGTGGAGAAGTACGGCGTGACTAATACTGCCGGCGCACCAATTTTTCTTCGCACGCTGATGGATTCAGCCAGGGCGCGTGGACACGACATTAAATCCATCCGCAATTACATGGTCGGCGCTGCAAGTGTGCCACCCGCGCTCGTTGAAGAGAGTCACAACCGCGGCCTATTTGTTTATCGCGCATACGGATCGAGTGAGCACCCAGTTGTCACAACAGGCACGCCGGATGACCCCTTGGACAAGCGGATGCACACTGATGGCCGACTCACGCCAGGCAATGAAGTGCGATTTGTAGATGATGATTACAACGATGTGCCTTCAGGTGCCGAGGGTGAGATTGCAGTTCGTGGACCAGAGCAGTTCATCGGATATCGGGATTCCGCTCTCGATGCGGTCTCGTTCTTGCCTGGGGGTTGGTTCTTGACCGGCGATATCGGTCGTATTGATGCAGATGGTTACTTGACAATCACCGATCGCAAGAAAGACGTGATCATTCGCGGCGGTGAAAACATCGCGTCCAAAGAAGTAGAGGACATCCTCGCGCGCCATCCATCGGTAGCCGAGGCTGCAGTGGTTGGTATGCCTGATGATAAGTACGGCGAGCGAGTTTGTGCATTTGTGGTTCTACGACCAGGTGGCAGTCTCAACCTTGATGACGTTCAGAGCCATTTCGTGGCCGAGAAGGTGGCCCGCCAGAAAACTCCAGAACGGATAATCGTGGTTCCTGATTTCCCCCGTGCGATGAGTGGCAAAGTGAAGAAGTTCGAGCTTCGCGCACAGCTCAAGAATGAATTTCGGTAACTGGATTTAATGCTCCGGTTGGTAGACGCCTCGCGGTAGCGCCCGATAGCGTCCCTAAGCAACTACTCCAACCAGCAGGGGGAAACATGCTCAGGTCCGATGTTCAGATCATTTCGGTTGATGACCACGTAATCGAAACACCAAACGTGTGGCAAGACCGAGTAGCGGCAAAGTACAAAGATGCAGCACCAAAGATGCACACCGACGATCAGGGTCGGGACTACTGGGTGTTCGAGAGCCGGCCGTATTTCAACATTGGCTTGAACGCAGTTGTCGGCAAGCCACGCGAAAAGTGGGGCCTTGATCCCACTGCTCTGTCCGATATGCGCCCGGGTTGTTACGACATCAAAGAGCGGCTCCGCGACATGGATGAAGACGGAATCTGGGCTGGGCTCAACTTCCCGTCCTTCCCCGGATTTGCCGGCAGCACCTTCTTCAACGCCACTGATAAAGAACTCTCACTCGTGTGCATTCAGGCTTGGAATGATTGGCACTTGGAAGAGTGGTGCGGCGCTGCACCCGAGCGTCAGATTCCGATGGCGATTGTTCCTTACTGGGACATCGCAGCATCCGCCGCCGAAGTTCGCCGCGTAGCAGCAAATGGCTCGCGCACAATTTCATTCTGCGAAGCACCGCACGCTGTTGGCATGCCATCAATTCACGATGCGGCTTGGGATCCATTCTGGGCAGCCATCAATGAGACCGGTCTTCCCGTGTCGATGCACTTCGGTTCCGGTGGAGCGCCAAACGTTGCTCCCGGTGGTCCATTCACCGCAACTATCGCCCAGTACGGCCTCAACTCCCTGCAGTGCTGTATCGAACTCGTGAACTCTCGCATCTTCGAGAAGTTCCCGAACGTTAAGTTCGCTCTCTCTGAAGGCGGCATCGGCTGGATGCCTTGGATGCTTGAGCGTTGTGACTACACCTGGGAGCGCCACAAGATCTACACGGGCATGGCTGATGCGAAGAAGCCATCTGAGATCTTCCGCGAGCACATCTACGGTTGCTTTATTGCTGACGACGCCGGCATCAGAAACATTGACCTCATCGGCGAAGACAACGTGATGTTTGAATCCGACTATCCGCATTCGGATAGCAACTGGCCAAACGCACGCAAGATGCTCGAAGAGTCCCTTGCGAACACGCCAGACCACATCGCGCGCAAGATCGCCGAAGACAACGCGCGGCGACTCTTCAACTTCCCGCGCAAGTAGTCGTTTGACTCACGCCGCCAATGATGGCGGGATACATGAAATCCCGTTGCACGAGGTTTCTGGTCGCATGTGGTTATGCGGCAAGCACCACATTGGGCCAGATGTTCATGGTGTTCGTGCTCGAACCGACAACGCCACGGTTGTGTGTCTCGTCCAACGTTCGGAGTTAACCGACCGATACGACGACTACATCGGCTGGCTTGATCAAAACCGCAATGATGCGGCCATTTGGTTCCCCGTGCACGATCTGAGTGCTCCCGGCGTGAATCACGCTGCAGAGCTGTTTTCGGAGATCGGAAATCGATTGCGTGAAGGTGAGAACTTTGTCATTCACTGCGCCGCGGGCATTGGGCGCGCTGGCACCACTGCAGTGGGGGTTCTCATGATCCTTGGTATTTCTGCTGAAGAGGCAGTTGCCCACGTGCGCGCCCACCGACCAATGGCGGGGCCTGAAGCCGGAGCCCAAAACGACCTCATACGTGATCTCGAAGCCATGATTGCTCGGGGCGAAATAGTGTGAGTGAATGACCGAACACGCAAGGCGCACCGAGAAAAACGGTGTCATCACAATCACCTTTGACAGACAAGACAAACTGAACGCCACATCACGCGAGATGCTTGAGGTTCTTGAACGCGCGATTTACGACCTGCGCGACGATGATGCCCATCGCGTTCTTGTCATTACAGCTGTAGGCAAATTCTTTACTTCCGGGATGGACATCGGCACCATGGGTGGTGAGCGAGGTGTCGGTACCGATGGCGTGAAGCGTGGCTCCAACATGCGCCGCGACTATCGCCTCCAAGGTCGACACGATGTTTGGGATGAAATTGAACGCGTTGAAAAGCCGGTAATCCTCGCAGCACAAGGGCCTTGTATCGGCATCGGCATGGAAATTGCCTCATCATGTGATTTTCGTTTTGCATCTGAACGCACTTGGTTCAGCCTTCCTGAAATTCAGAACCTCGCGGTGATCGCTGGGTCGGGTGGAATTTCGCGACTCACACGAATTGTCGGACCACATTGGTCAAAGTGGTTCTCAATGGCTGGCGAAAGGGTGAACGCTGAAGATGCACGCATGATGGGTTTTGTCCACCAGATAATTCCTGAGCCTGAATTCCATGACCGCGTTCAGCAGTTTGCCGAAAAGTTGGCTGGTTTCCCGGGCGAAGCTGTGGGTATCGCGAAGATTCTCATTGATTCAGTGCCGGGTTCGGACCGTAGGGCGGCCCGCGACTGGGATCGACTCGCCCAGAACTTGATGTTTGACTCCCCCGATCACGCAACCAAAGTCAACGAGTTCATGAACAAGAGCAAGGGCTCCTGACGGAATCGGCGCCAACAGCGATCCCAAATAGAATCAACAGGGTTCGGGGGGACAATGGAAGAAAAGCGAGCACCAGATGGTCCAGGCACTGGCATATTGCCCGTTGACCTAAACCACACTGTTGACGACCTGATCAGTTGGTTGACACTGGAACCCACATCTACCGACAAGTTTCGTGCCCAAAATCCTTGGCCAACTGGTCGACTCTTTCTCTTCGGTGGAGTAACCAACGCACAGTGCGTAAAAGCTGCCTACATGACGCTCAATGACGACCTCGTGATGCATTCACTTCACAGTTATTTCATTAGCCCAGGAGCGATTGATAAACCGACCGACTTGCACGTCTATATGAAGCGGGACGGTAAATCGTCCGCCACACGACAGATACTTGCGATGCAGGATGATGAAGTAATTCTCAGCATGATTGCATCCTTTGCAAAACCGAAAATTGGCCTTGAAGTTGATCTGACCTTGATGACAGGTGTGGCCCACCCCGAAACTCTGGAGCCCGCATCCGTTCATTACACAATGGGCCGATCACTTGGATTATTCGATATTCGCCTCGCATCACCAGAAATCGTTCACGATTACATGCCAGGCGCAACAATTCCCACTCGAATGTGGTTCAAGACTCGTACGCCGGTGCCCAATGACCCAATCCTGCACCAATGCATCCTCACTTATGCGAGCGATCTTGGCACTGGCTTTGGCGATCTTCACATGCGCATTATGCCTACAAGTGGTGGGCCAAGTCTCGATCACAACTTATGGTTCCATCACCCAGTCCGCGTTGATGATTGGTTCTACCTTGATCAAACACCGATGAGTATCGCTGGCGGGCGCGGCCTATATCGCGGTTCTATTCACGACATCAAAGGTAAAACATGTGCATCCATGAACCAAGAGATGGTTATCCGCGAACAACCACATCCTGATCCCAACATTCCAACCACAATCTGAACCTCATGAAAGTGAATTAACTAATGACCACACCAATGCTCCCCCACGTGGATGCAAGCAATGATTTCTTCTGGAATGGTGCGCAAGAACACAAACTTGTTTTGTTGTGCTGCGAATCGTGTGGACACTTTGTCCACTTGCCGCGACCCGTGTGCTCCAACTGTCAGTCAATGAAACTGTCAGGTAAGCAGCTATCAGGTAAGGCCACTCTCTACTCATACACCGTGGCTAACAAGGCTTTCCATCCCTACTACGTGGACAAGATTCCCTATTTGATTGCCACTGTTGAACTTGTAGAACAGCCGGGCCTAATGCTGCAAACCAATCTTGTCGATGTTGATGAGAAGGATTTGAAATTTGATATGGAACTCGAAGTTGATTTTCGACCACTTGGTGATTCGTTTTTGGTTCCAGTGTTTAAGCCATCGGGAGGTGCCAAGTGAAGATGCGCAAAGTAGCAATAGCTGGTGTTGGGTATTCAGGTGTTGGGCGCAACACGGGATTATCGGAGCGGCACCATGCCGCACAATCTGCACTCGCTGCACTCGCCGACTCAGGTATC
>JBIIRE010000108.1:0-5396 GCA_044341655.1 Ilumatobacteraceae bacterium
CATAAGCCGTTTTTCAATAATTATCGTCCGCAGTTCTTTTTCCGTACTACGGATGTGACTGGCACAGTTAATTTGCCGTCGGGTACTGAGATGGTGATGCCTGGTGACAACGTGAATATGAGTGTTGTGTTGGGTAAGCCGATTGCTATGGATGAAGGTTTGCGTTTTGCTATCCGTGAGGGTGGCCGTACTGTTGGCGCAGGTCGCGTCACCAAGATCATTAAGTGAGTAACTGATGGCTCAATCTTCCATCCGTATTCGCCTGAAGGCGTTTGATCACGAGATCATCGATCAGTCCACGCGCAAAATCGTGGAGACGGTGACCCGTACCAACGCCACAGTGCGCGGACCCATCCCGCTACCGACCGACAAGCATCGCTTCACGGTCATCCGCGGACCACACGTAGACAAAGACTCCCGTGAGCACTTTGAGATGCGCATTCATAAGCGCCTCATCGACATCGTGGATCCAAACGCGAAAACCATCGACAGCCTGCAGCGCATTGAGCTCCCAGCTGGCGTGGACATCGAAATCAAGATTCAGAATCCATAATCGTTTCTGAAGCAAAACTGAAGATGGCTCGGCAGCGATGCCGAGCCATTTTTGTGTCCGATAACACAAATTTCGAAGAGTAGAGGCGACCTCTATTTAGTTTGTTGGTGCATTAGCCTTGGTTCATGCAGAAGAATCTTCGACCAATTGCACTGGCGATACTCGCGTTAGTCGGCATCGTCGTAGCACCGAATATTCCTTCGGGTCCTGCTGAGGCAACTCCACGCACAATTCGTGTGTGCGTAAATACAAATTTCGAGCTTTTGTACAAACGAGCCTGTCAAGGGGGCCCAGCAGTTTCGTGGTCGGCAACCCGACCCTTCACGGTGTCGGCATGCATGGTGAAGAGGACACGGCAGATTTATGTGACGCCGGTGCCTCCACGCTGCCCTCCTAGGTGGTCGCGTTTGTCGTGGGGTACCTACAGCGCGACGCGAAAGAATCTCAGTGTTTGCGTGGATCGGCGCACAAGGAAAATGTATGTGGCCCCACCAGGTGGAGCCTGCGGTGCTCGGTTAAAAATTGTGTGGGTTAAGAGTGGACCAAATCTTCCGTTTAATCCATCTTCAACAACCACCTCAACTCCTTCGAGCACTTCTACAAGCACATCTACAACCACCACAACAATTGCGCCTTCGTGTTCGAATGGACGCGCGGCATGTGCGCTGGGTGACACAGGCCCAGGTGGTGGCAAGGTGTTCTATATCGATACCGCCAATGAGTTCGACTGGGATTACCTAGAGGCGGCAGGAGACGATTGGAATAGTCCGTTAATTGAATTGATCAGCTGGACATGTGAGGCGGAATACGGAACACCAACAGCTACCGGTCGTGAGATCGGTGACGGACGCAGCAATACCTTGAGTATGCGTCATGCAACGACAGATTGTGCTTCGGGTTCCTTTGCCGCAGGGGAGTTGATCCCAGATCTTGTGTATGGCGGAAAATCCGACTGGTTCGTACCATCGATCGGCGAACTGCAGGAAATGGCAAGCCAAAACTTGATGCTAGGGCTGGTACTTTCAGCAAACGTTTATTGGAGTTCTACCCAATCAACCATTCAAGACGACTATGCAGTTGCGTACGACGTTCACACCAATTCGGAATTGAATACAGCTAAAGGTCTTGGATTGGTACGACCAATTCGCGCGTTTGGTGGCAGCTGTGCGTATGGAGGTAGCTGCGCGTTGGGGGACATCGGTCCTGGTGGGGGTCGTGTGTTCTACGTGGACTCCAACGACGATTTTTCAGACTGGAACTATCTTGAAATCGCACCTGCCGGTTGGTACGGGGCGTCTCCACTGAGTGGTTCGTGGTGTAGCAATGATAACGCGACAGAATTTGGTGGCACGTCTTCGGGGATTGGTGCAGGAAAGACAAATTTTGAAGTCATGGTGGCAAACTGCACCGGTATCGCTGATGCTGTAGACGAGTATGTCTCGGAATATTTGGGTCTTCGATTGAGTGATTGGTACATACCATCAAACGATGAGATAAACACCGCCTACACAGCGCTTAATTCGAGTGGACAATGGCCCGGAGATGGATGGTCGGGGTACTGGGCATCAACAGAAGTGGGCGACAATGCGCGAATTTTTATCTCAGCCTACAGTTCCACCCGAGCGACTCCGAAGGGCACCGACGCCAAGGTGATTCCGATTCGAGAATTCTGATCCGATTTCGGGCAGATTTTTGACCGCGTTCAGTCAATTAAGGTTTTCAAATGCTCAAGAAACTTCTGATCCTGTTGTTTGCAATCGCTGGTGGCACTTTGGTGTATTCCACCCAGGCAAGCGCTGTCGCCAACGCTGTGATTGACTGCGCGGTTGACCAAAACGGTGCTGGCACCAATGCCGAAGTTGAGATCTACGTCGAAGTCGCAGCACCAGTTTCCTATCAAGTGGACGTGACTGGATGTGATTACGTTTGTGGTGCTGGCGATTCAACTGTTGATACGGGATCTTGTGGTTCTGCAAACTTTGTAGGGGGCGGACCAGTGTCAGTGAATTTCACTGGATACGGATGGTTGCAGGCCTATTTACCTGCAACATATGTGACCGAGCGTTATTACGTAATTCCGGATGAAGTGGATATTGCATTGAGTGGCGAGGCCGGTGATGGCAACGTGATATTTACTTGGAATGCATTTAGTGCTGGCTATATCTTCACTATTGAAGATGAAGTCGCAAATAAGTGGTGTAGTTCCACTGTTAACGATGCAACTGGTACATGCACGATCAGTGGTTTGGAAAACGGTAGGGAATATAACTTCACTCTGAAAGTTGATTTCCAAGACGGCACAGGTGGTGACTACGTGTATGGAACGTTATCTGTGACTCCCCAAGCCGATACAACCACCACGTCGGCCCCAACCACTACTACGGCACCGACTACAACCCTTGTCGACGACACGCTGGTGCCAACTGGATCAACAACCGGATCCAGCACCTGGCTCGGCTTTATATTGATTGCTCTCGGTTTGACTGCAATCGCGTTTCGTCAGAGAAAGACCAATTAAAGAATGAAAACTTCTAATTTCACAAGAATTTCAATCGCAGTAGCGGCGCTATGTACTGCGCTTGTGGCACCTCCAGTGCCCAATGCTTCAGCCATCACCTTTCCGTCGTATGTTCGCGTCTGTGTTGAGAATTCAACACAGCTCATGCGCTTTAAGGCCACATGTGATCCTTCAACCGAGACGCGGGAGAGCTGGTCGGCAAGTGCGATTACACCTCTAGTGCGCGCCCTGTGCATACGGAACAACGGCACAATGGGTTACTCATCGGATCAACGCTGCAACACAGGGACCAAGATCAATTTCACAGTGCGTGGTGAGTCGAGCGATTACGTCTATGCGTGTGTACAACCGCGGACGAAACTGCTGAAGAGGGTAATGCAGCCAGAGAATTGCTCTAGCCGCGTCTTGCGTTGGCTGATTACGAAACAAGAACCCGGTACTTGTGCCAATCGCGGTGCTGTGTGTGCGGTTGGTGATGTCGGCCCTGGTGGTGGCATCGTGTTCTTCGTCGACTCCAGTGATGAATACGACTTCACATACCTTGAAGCTGCCAAATCAAACTGGTATCGGGGGCAGGATCGAATGGGATACACGTACTGCCCACGCGAGAATGGGACTCTCATTTCTGACACTCAAACCGCCATCGGTACAGGTGAAGCAACAACGGAGTTGCTGCTGAATATCTGCAACAACAATTCAACTTACGATTACCCTGCTAACCGACGCACAGTCGTGCACTATGTTGACAAATACAACTACAAAGGACTGACCGATTGGTTCATCCCTTCATGGGATGAGATGCAAGAAGTTATAACCACAAACAGTTCCTACCTAGTAGGACTCCGCGATGTGGGTTACTGCACAACCTCGATCGCTATTGTCGACGCTGGTGGGTCTTCGCTAAACCGTGTTTACCTGGCATTTCTAGCGGGAGCTGGGTTTACCAGCTCGGGTGGTGAATGCACGCTGCGCCCGATTCGTGCGGAATAACTAAACAAACGTAGAACCGCTTATTTTTAGGAATTTCTTAGATTCCACGGTCTGCAAAACACCCAAATTGGAACTAGACATTTGGGTATGAGCGATTTCGAGCCCACCCCACCACCGCCGCCACCACCGAGTTTTCAAGCACCGCTTCCACCAGCGGCACCAAAGAAGAAAGCTGGCAAGGTCGCTGGAATTCTCGCGGTACTCGTAGCTGTTGGTCTGATCGCTGCAGCAATAGGCACCGCGGTAACAGGCGATGAAGAAGCGAACGATTCACCTGTAACTACTCAAACAACCTTGCAATCCTCAAGCCCAATTGTCACTGCAGCACCTTCGAGTAACGGTGAAGCCAAGACCGCAGTTGGTGAAGCCGTGAAGGTCATCGGACCCAGTGTGGTCACAATCACTTCGGATGTTTCCAACGGCATGGGCGGAAATGGTCAGTCAGCCGGCACTGGAATAATCATCACACCCGAGGGTGAAATCGTCACCAACAACCATGTGGTTGAAGGAGCTACCGCGATAATGGTCCGGCTTGCTGGGCAAGTGGATCCGGTCCCTGCAACTTTGCTGGCAGCGGATCCGTCTAACGATCTTGCGCTTATCAAGATCAATGGCCAAGATCTGCCTGCGGCAACATTCGCTGATCCCAACACGATTGCAGTTGGCGATCCAGTTGTGGCGATGGGATATGCACTCGCACTCGACGGCGAACCAACAGTGACATCGGGAATCATTTCTGCCTTGAACCGCACGCTTGCAATCGATGCGGAAGTGTCGCTCGATGGTTTGATTCAAACCGACACCGCAATCTCTTCTGGTAACTCAGGTGGCCCCTTGGTGAATCTTGATGGTCAAGTTGTTGGCATCAACACCGCAGTCGCGCGTGACGACATGAGTAGCGCTGCCAACAACGTTGGCTTTGCGATCTCGGTGACCGAAATTCTTGACGTGCTCGACTGGTTGCGGTCCAACACCGATGGCTCTGTTCGAGTGTCGGGTTTCCTAGGGGTCACGATCGCTAGCCGCAACGACGGTGGCCAAGGAGCTGTGATCCAGACCGTTGCGCCCGGATCGCCGGCTTCGACTGCCGGTCTGAAGGTGGGCGACATCGTGCTCGAGGTAGATGGTCAGCCAATTTCGGGACAGGTCGGGCTCGTTGCGGCCATCCGTGACGCCTCCCCAGGAGACGAAGTGACCATCAAGTTCGAACGGGGAGGCTCCATGGAGACAGCGCTCGCCACCCTCACGGACCGCCCCGCCAGCCAATAGCCAGTTCGATAGCGCTAAAGATTGAGCAGTATTTCGACCTGAATCGCAAATATCGCTAGCCCTATT
>JBIIRE010000024.1:0-16342 GCA_044341655.1 Ilumatobacteraceae bacterium
AGAAGCGCTACGTTTTGACGATCCTGTCCTTGCACTTAGATACACAAAAGCGCGGCACCAGATTCACGAAGGTGAGTTGAGCCTGGCAGAGTTTTGTCGCCGAGAGGACCTCTTGCTGATCACCGATGCGATTCATTATTTCGCTCATTGGGTCACGCCGTACGGTGAGGTCCGCCGATTCGACACCCGTTTTTTTCTCGCCCGTGCGCCACAGGCCCAAGAACCATTGCACGATAATCATGAAACAGTTGATTCGATCTGGGTCAACCCTGGGGATGCACTTGAGCGTTACTCGCAGCGAAAGTTCAAGATGATTTTCCCAACGATCAAGAATCTTGAGCTGATTGCTTCCGGGGATTCGGCTGATGATGCAATAAAAATCGCTCGTCGCAGTGGTCGCCCGCCGCGAATCTGGCCACGGGTGCTGACCGATGAAAACGGCAAAGTCACCGTGATCAAGATGCCTGGGGAGCCAGGCTTTGAAGACCTACCTACTGACGAGCCACAGAACTAACTGCGGCGCAACGAAACCTGAGTGGTCTCTGGCTCGGCTTGGCGAGCGGAACACTCTGACAATGAATTTGCTGGAATCGTCTCGGCAATCAAGGTGTCTGCAATCTGCAGGAACACTCGAGCTGCAGGTGAATCTGAAGTTAGAACTGCGGGTTCGCCGACATCGCCACCACGCGAGACTGCTGGTTCAAGCGGAATCTGGCCAAGCAGTGGGACACCTATGTCTGATGCAAGAGCGAGACCCCCACCTTGGCCAAAGAGTGGATACTGATCACCGTGAGCACATTCAAAGGCACTCATGTTTTCAATCACACCGGCAACTCGCAGAAAACTGCGACGGGCCATATCAGCAGCACGAGCTGCAACTTTCTGGGCCGCAAGTGCAGGTGTGGTCACAATCACCAGTTCTGTGCGCGGCAACATGCGTGCAAGACCCATCTGTACATCACCTGTACCCGGGGGCATATCGATAAGTAGATAGTCGAGCTTTCCCCAATTCACATCATTTAGGAATTGCTCAACTGCTTTAGTGAGCATCAAGCCGCGCCACATCAATGCGGTGTCTTCATCATCAAGCATCATGCCAGTGGAGACAACCTTCAGCACTCCGCTTCCGATGCGTCGCTCATTGGGAACGATCATTGGCTTTTCATGACCCTCAAAGCGCTGGGCCTGGAGTCGATCGGTGAGTCCAAGCATGCGGGGAATCGAGAAGCCCCAGATGTCTGCATCGAGCACACCAACAGTGGCTCCACGATGAGCCATTGCGGCTGCGAGGTTCACAGTGACTGAACTCTTGCCGACGCCACCTTTGCCGCTTGAGATCGCAAACACACGTGTGTCTACGGAGACCTGGGTGGCGTCATCCTCGGCACGTGCGTTCCATCGGGCACGGCCCATAACTGCGGTGCGCTCCTCTTGGGACATTTCGCCCCAATCAATGACAACCTTGGTCACCCCAGGGTGGGAGCCCACACGAGATTCGATGTCGTTTTTCAACTGCTGGCGTAACGGGCAACCACGGATCGTGAGCTTGAACCCCACATTCACGATCCCCTCAGGCGTAATGCCGGTAACGGTTGCCATGCCTAGGTCAACCACGTTGCCCCCCAGCTCGGGGTCAATCACGGCTCTCAGCAGGCTGAGCAGTTCGGGTTCGGTGGGGGTGGTCACAAGATGATTTTACTGATGAAGTTCGTTATCCTTACCTAACATGATCACTCTTACCGACCAAGCAGCATCGAAAGTCAAGGAACTCATCGAGTCCGAGGGCGATTCCAGCCTCGCATTGCGTGTGGCCGTGAAGCCGGGTGGTTGCTCAGGGTTCCAATACGACATGTTCTTTGACTCCGATGTCACAGCACAGGATCAGCAGGCCGAGTACAACGGAGTTCGTGTTGTAGTTGACTCAGAGTCAGCAGCGCTTCTCATTGGTGCAAGCCTTGATTACGCCAACGGCATCCAAGAGCAGGGATTCAAGATCAGTAATCCCAACGCGCAGCGCTCATGCGGCTGTGGCAAGAGCTTTAGCTGACACCAACCAGCTTCAGCGCATCGCGAATTTCTTCTTCGTCAAACACGCTGTCTAAACGCACTCGGAGAATTCCATTTGAATCGGTGATGAACAACGCCGGTTCAAAGGTCATGTAGTAATCGGTAACTGCAGGCGTGACCTTCGTAGCACCTTTGTCTTGATAAACCTCAGTGTGGATGAATGTCGCGCGGGACTCAAACTCAGCGGCAATGTCAATCAGATACTCAAGCGCGGGAGCACACGTTCCCGTGGTGCAATGTGCGGGAGTGCCAATTAGATAAACAACTGGCATCCCCGTCTTTAAAGCCTGATCCACGGATGTGCGATGTAGCGGACACGCGTTAGGTGTCAGCGTGCACATCGGATCCATATCCATCGGGTTGTCAAGAGTCGGAGTGACCACCGAAGGAAGTGGATCTCCAGGAATTGGTAGTGACACCTCGGCTGCGGCGGTTATCTGCATGGCAGCACCATCTGGATTCGCGCCATCAACCACGATTTTGTACATTCCCGGCTCGGAGATTTTGGCGATGAAAGGCCAGTACGGGGTCGGTGCGTTGCCTTGGTGCTTGGTCGCGGTTATTGCATCGTGCACCACTTCTCCGGTCTCAAGGTCCACGATCTTGCCGGTCAATACATCTGGTAGGTCATCGCTGCCGAGAATCGAAGCATCATTGGCGAGAGAGATGGGCAATCGGACTTCGCCTGGCACCAATGCCGAATCGGGGAATCGCTTGACGACCACGATTGATTCATCGAGGGCAAAAGCTCCTGATGAGGAGGATTTTGAGTCCCCACCACAGGCCACCACCACGGCTGATAGGGCCACGGCTCCACCGCCGAGAGTGGCCGACTTCTGCAGCAGTTCACGACGCGTCATGGGGGTTTTGTGACTCACACTTTGATGGTATCGGGGGCATAGTGTGAAGGGCATGGCACAAGCACCAGTGGGTCCCTACACACCAGTTGTCCGCGCAGGAGATTGGGTAATCGTTTCCGGTCAGCTCGGAATGAAAGACGGAGCGATTGTTCCAGGAGGCGTTGCTGCGCAAACAGCAATGGCAGTCCAGAACCTCAAAGAACGCCTGAAAGAGGAAGGTTGCACTCTTAAAGACGTTGCAAAGACCCTCTGCTTCCTGACGGACATGGATACATTCGCCACGTTCAATGAGGCCTATGTTGCTGGCTTCAATGGTGCTCGCCCCGCGCGTTCAACGATCGGCGTGGCGTCGTTGCCATTTGGTGGCGAAGTTGAAATCGAAGCCTGGGCCTACAAGCCACTACGGTAGGAATCATGGCTGGCGCAATCATTTTGGTCATCGCACTTCTTGCTTTCCCGATCGTTGTTGGTCTCAGCACGGCTGGTCTTGCCGCTTTGATCGGACACTTCTTGTACCGTGACGCTGAGATTCGTCACGAAGGAAGCGAACTCTTGGAGACCAACGTCTGACAAGTCTGCTTGTCAAGAATGCGCGCCTCGTCGCGACTGTTGACACCCACCGCCGCGAGATACCCGGTGGTTGGGTCTTGGTGGAAGATGGTTTCATAAAACGTGTCGGTGGTTCGTCGGATCCACTTCCACTCGCAGATGAAGTCATCGATGCAACCGATTGTCTTGTGACACCTGGTTTGGTGAACACACATCATCACCTTTACCAAAATCTGACTCGCGCGTATCCGCCAATGACCTCGGCTCCACTTTTTGGTTGGCTGCAGACCCTCTACCCGCTGTGGAGTGCAATCGATGAGGAGTCCGTCTACGTATCAGCCTGGGTGGGTTTAGCGGAACTCGCATTATCTGGGTGTACAACCTCGACCGACCATCTCTATCTTCACCCCAAGAACGGCGGCGACATCTTGTCCGCCGAAATTAGGGCAGCACGTGATCTCGGTCTGCGTTTTCATCCCACCCGGGGCTCGATGTCACTGTCGCAAAAAGATGGTGGGTTGCCACCAGACGATGTGGTGCAAGATGACGACACAATTCTCGCTGAATCCGAAGCTGCGGTTGCACGGCATCATGATCGTTCATTTGGCGCCATGACCCGAGTGGCATTGGCGCCGTGTTCTCCGTTTAGTGTCACGGTTGATCTCATGAAGCGTTCTGCAGAGTTGGCAGAAAAACTTGATGTGAGGCTGCACACCCACTTCGCTGAAAATGCAGAAGATGACGCATTTTCACTGCAGCGTTTCGGGTGCCGCCCGATGGAATATTTAAAGGAAGTGGGTTGGTGCACCAACCGTGCGTGGTTGGCGCATTGTGTGATGCCGAATCCCGAGGAAGTAAAAGAACTCGGTCGTGCTGGTGTCGGTGTGGCTCATTGTCCGAGTAGCAACCTCATCCTTGCGTCAGGTATTGCACCGATTGTTGACCTACGTGCCCACGGTGTGAAAGTCGGTCTGGGTGTTGATGGTTCAGCATCGGCTGACTCAGCATCGTTGTGGCTTGAAGCACGCCAAGCGATGTTGCTGGCAAAGCTCCGCAACGGTGCTGATGCGGGCTCAGCGCGGATGGCTCTTGAATGCGCAACAGTCGGTGGCGCTGGGTGCCTTGGACGTGAAGGTGAAATTGGTGAAATCAGCGAAGGCGCTGTTGGCGATTTGGCGATTTGGTCGCTGACCGGCCCGGTCTTTGCAGGTGCCGTGGCTGATCCAATCGAAGCGTGGCTGCGATGTGGTCCGACTTCGGCGCGGGACACAATCGTTCATGGGCGCACCATCGTGCGCAACGGCATGCTCGTAAGCGGTGAACTTGAATCAATGTTGCGACAGCACGATGTGCTGAGTCGGAAAATTCAACGACTGAGTTAACCCCAGCGGGATTCACCAAACTTGTAGCCAACACTGCGCACGGTTTGGATCAAATATGCATGCTCTTCGCTGAGTTTCGCACGTAAACGACGAATATGAACGTCGACTGTTCTTGCACCGCCGTAGTACTCGTATCCCCAAACTCGCGATAGCAGCATTTCGCGTGTGAAGACCTTCCCTGGGTTCTGAGCAAGAAACCGCAAGAGTTCGTATTCCATGAAGGTGAGATCAAGTGGACGTGACTCGATGGTCGCTTGGTAGGTCTCAAGGTTCAACACAAGGCCTGAGTATTCAACGAGCTCAGGACGCGATGCCTGTATACCCCGGCCCATGAGATGACGGAATCGAGTTTCAAATTCACGAGGGTGGAATGGAGAAATACAGAAGTCGTCATAAAGCTCATCTCGCAACTCAAGGTCCGCGAGTTGTGCCCCTGTAACTAACAGGAGAATGCGAGTTGAATCTCCGTCTTGTTTGCGGAGTGCACGACAAAACGCCCACGCATCCTCTGGTTTTTCTTCACATGAGACGATCGCGCCTGCCCAGCCAGCGCCAGGCGCATGACGCACAGCGTCATCCCACGAATTCACTGCCTTCCAACGAAAGCCAGCGAGGTCGAGTGTGCGCGCAAGATCGATGGGAGCGGGGTCGGGAAACACGACCGCGAGTTCCATGCCTGCGTGCGAAGAATTCATGTCAGAGGGCCTTCAAGTACCTATCGAGCTCAAACTGTGAGACATGAGTCTTATACGCGCGCCATTCTGAGCGCTTGTTGCGAAGGAACCATTCAAAAATGTGTTCACCCAAAGCATCGGCCACAAGCTCGGAGTTCTCCATTGCAACTAATGCATCATTCAAAGACTGCGGAAGCTGAGCAATGCCGTACTTGGAAAGTGCCAGATCATCCATCTCAAACAAATTGGCATCGGCCTCTTCAGGGAGTTCGTAACCCTCTTCAATTCCTTTCATGCCAGCAGCCAAAAGAACTGAGAAAGCGAGATACGGATTGCACACAGGGTCTGGTGATCGGTATTCAATTCGGGTGGCCATCGGGTTGCCCTTTTTGGGGATTGGAACTCGAATCAGGCCACTGCGATTATTTCTTGCCCACGAGATATGAACCGGTGCTTCAAAACCAGGCACAAGCCGCTTGTAACTGTTCACAGTTTGGTTAGTGATAGCGGTGATCTCTGATGCGTGTCGCAACAGACCAGCCATGAACTGCTTGGCAACAGGTGAAAGGAAATATGGATCCTTCGGGTCATAGAAAGCGTTGTCTTCGCCACGGAAAAGCGAGAAGTGCATATGCATTCCCGAGCCCTGGAGTCCTTCCAGAGGCTTGGGCATAAATGTTGCGTGCACCCCATGGGCTGCAGCAATCTCTTTCACAACGAGGCGGAAGGTCATGATCGAGTCAGCCATGGTCAACGCATCGGTGTGGCGCAAATCAATCTCGTGCTGGCTCGGTGAATCCTCGTGGAACGAGTACTCGACCGGAATGCCCATGGTTTCGAGAGTGCGGATGGTTTCTTTGCGCAACGAACTCGCGATGTCACTAGCAGTGAGATCAAAGAATCCACCTTCGTCCAACGGCACAGGCGGTGTGTTTGGCTGCGGCGTTGCAAAGTAGAAGAACTCGATGTCGGGCGCGACGTAGAAAGTAAATCCTTGCTTGTGCAATGCATCAAGTTGGCGGCGCAGCACATTACGTGGGTCACCACTAAAGGGTGTTCCATCAAGATTGAAGATGTCACAGAAAACGCGGGCCTCGGCGGCATTGCCCTCAATCCACGGCATTACCTCGAAAGTATTCGGATCGGGGATCGCGAGCACATCGCTCTCTTGGATGCGTGAAAAACCATCGATGGAAGATCCATCAAAGGTCATTCCATCTTCAAGAGCGTTCTCGAGTTCCGCCGGACTGATTGCAAAGCTCTTGAGATTGCCGAGAACATCGGTGAACCACAAGCGCACGAGACGCACGCCGCGTTCTTCGACGGTTCGCAACACATATTCCTTTTGCTGTTCAAGCATCGGATTCATGCCTCCAATTTTGTCTTATCGCTGCGTTGAGTCCACAGCCGATTGTCTAGAAGCGAAACGGGGGGCCTTGCGACCCCCCGTTTCTTCGGTTTTTGTTGAGTTTGCGGTCAGCCGCAGACGGTTTCGAGGATGAGACGTGTCACGGTGTACGGGTCAACGTTTGCGTTCGGACGACGATCCTCGGCATAGCCGCGCTTGTTGCGCTCAACCTGCCATGGGATACGTACCGATGCACCACGGTTGGATACTCCGTACGAGTACACGTTCCAAGGAGCGGTCTCGTGCTTACCAGTGAGACGGCTCTGGATGTCGTGACCGTAGTTCTCAACGTGTTCCATCACTCGTGTGCCGAGCTTCTCACATGCTGCGATGACTGCGTCATATGACTCACGCATTGCGCGAGTTGAGAAGTTGGTATGAGCGCCCGCACCGTTCCAGTCACCCTTCTTCGGCTTGGCGTCAAGTGAGATCACTACGTCGTAGTCTTCGGCGATGCGATGAAGCATCCAGCGCGCGATCCAGATTTCATCTGACACCGCAAGCGCCGGTAGTGGACCAATTTGGAATTCCCACTGACCAGGCATCACTTCTGCGTTGGTACCAGAGATACGAAGGCCAGCATCCATGCAAGCTTGTGTGTGACGCTCAACAATTTCGCGTCCCATCACACGGCCAGCGCCGACGCCGCAGTAGTAGGGGCCCTGTGGTCCGGGCTCGCCACCAACTGGAAAACCATAAGGAGTTCCGTCGGTGCGCATCATCGTGTACTCCTGCTCGATGCCATAGATCATCTCTTGATCGGCATACTTCGCAGAAACATCTCGCAATGCGGCGCGAGTGTTGGTTGGGTGTGGGCTGCCATCTTGGGCAAGCAACACTTCACACATAACGAGAATGTTGTCGCCACCACGAATTGGGTCTTTGCAGGTGAAAACTGGCTTCAGCGCACAGTCTGAGGCCTCGCCTGTTGCCTGCTCGGTTGATGAACCATCGAAGCCCCATTCATCGATTGCAAGCTCATGCAAAGAACCGATGTACTCGGGGATGACTTTGGTTTTGGAACGCAACATCGGGGTTGGCTTGGTGCCATCGATCCAGATGTATTCGGCTTGAATTGCCACGGTGTCTCCTTGTCGTTATTGGAACGTGCATTCAACAATGGCAGGAAGCCGTTTCTCGGCTGTTATCCGTTTGTAAACGCTGTGTGAAGTTCCACGGCTGGTGCAATGCTGAAGGGGTGCGAATTGCCCTGGCCCAGCTGAACCAGACCGTCGGTGACCTCGACGGAAACCTTGTGCGGCTTGAATCTGCCTACGCACGGGCTGCCCGGGCGGGGGTCGATGTGGTGGTGTATCCAGAACTCGCCGTTACCGGCTATCCGCCGGAGGACCTCGTCCTGAAACCGGGTTTTGTGAAGGACAACCAAGCGCTGCTCGAGCGTTTCGCCGCCGCCACGGGTGACACCGCGGCAGTGGTCGGTTTCGTGGATGCAAGTAGTGGCGTTCTGTACAACGCGGCTGCAGTTTGTCATCGTGGTCGCGTTATCCACACATACCGCAAGAATCGTCTCCCGAACTACGGACCCTTTGACGAGAATCGCTACTTCGAATGTGGCGGGATCGAGGATGCGACTGTTGAGATCGCTGGTGTTTCCTGTGGTGTGACCATTTGCGAAGACATCTGGGATGCGAATGGCCCAGTGCTTAAACAAGCAACTGCTGGTGCCGTAGTCAATTTGAATATCAATGCTTCGCCGTATCACAAGGGAAAGTGGCGAGAGCGAGAGGCGATGCTTGTTGAGCGAGCCAAAGACGCGAAGTGCGCAATTGTCTATGTCAATCAAGTCGGTGGTCAAGACGAACTCGTCTTTGATGGTTCATCTACTGTCATCGATCGTGAAGGAAATGTTGTTACGCGCGGGCTACAACACGCCGAAGATTTTCTCGTAGTCGATTTTGATCCTGATACCGGGAAAATCACAGCGGATTCAGAATCGTCCACACGCGATCGTCTCGATCCAATTGCGGAGGTGTACCACGCACTTGTTCTTGGAACTCGCGACTACGTGCGCAAAAACGGTTTCACTGATGTGGTGATTGGATTATCAGGTGGTATTGACTCGTCTTTGGTGGCAGCAGTTGCAGTTGATGCGCTTGGTGCGGAGCACGTTCATGGTGTTTCAATGCCATCGCGTTACTCAAGTGATGGATCGAAGAATGATGCGTATCAATTGGCGGAGTCTCTAGGCATTGATTGTCAAACGATTTCAATCGAACCCGCTTTTGCCGCATTTAAGGATTCACTTGCTCCCGCATTCACCGGGCGTTCTGAAGACTTGACCGAGGAAAACTTACAGAGCCGTTGCCGAGGGATGATCTTGATGGCGATGTCGAACAAGTTCAACTGGATGGTCCTAACAACGGGCAACAAGAGTGAGATGGCAGTTGGCTACTTCACCATCTACGGCGATTCCGCCGGTGGCTATGCGGTGATCAAAGACGTGTTGAAGGTGCAGGTTTATGCACTGAGTAGATATGTGAACGAACGCGTGGGTCGCGAAATCATTCCTGAATCGGTTTTGACCAAAGCACCTTCAGCTGAGTTGCGACCCGATCAACGCGATGATCAATCACTTCCCGCATACGAAGTGCTTGACCCGATTCTTGAGCTGTATGTCGAGCAGGACATGACCGCCAGCCAGATTGTCGCTCGCGGCCACGATGAAGCACTTGTGCGACGCATTGCCCGATTGGTTGATTTATCTGAGTACAAGCGGCGCCAATGTGCACCTGGAGTTCGCATTACAACCAAGGCTTTCGGCAAAGATCGCCGACTACCAATTACTAACGCTTATCGCGGATGAACCCGAGCGTCAGCAAAGACGCAATTAATGCTGCAGCTGTACCCAAAAGCGTCGGGGCCGTGAAGCCGTGCGCGTCGTAAAGGGCTGCTGCCGGTATTGAAAACGCCGCCCGTCCGAAAGTTCCTGCACCGACGGAAAGCCCAAGCCCGCGTCCCGTAGAGCCAGGAACAAGATGGGCAGCCAACGGCAGCAGACTCACAATTGCAAATTCAAAGCCCATCAAGAAGATTGCCAGCAGCACAATTCCGATCCATTGGTTTGATTCGCTGAAGGCGAGCAGGATGCCAGTTGGGACCATGATGATCGCACCGATGATCACACTTTGTTCTTTCCCCCAGGCATCCGTGTGTCGTGCCGATGTTGTCGATGCTGCAAGCTCCACGGCTCCAAAACTGAAACCCACCGCAGCCAGTGCCGCTGCAGTGAATCCAAATCCATCTTCGAGCCAAGCACCAAAGGTGATGTACACCGCTTGGCTTGCACCCATCAGTAGAAATGAAGTGGTCACCACTCGCCAAGATCCACGACGGAATTTTCCACCGTGTTCTACTTGTACGTGTTGTGTTGGATGGCCCTCGTTGGGAATGCGTGCGGCAACAACCAGTGTCACGATAAACACCGAGATGCCTCCGAGCAAGAAACCCCAACGCCAGTTGGTGGCTGCCACCATGAGGCCCATGGCAGAGACCCCAACCAATAGCCCGAGCGCCCAAGAAGTCTCAACTAACCCTGAAACGCGTCCGCGCTTTTCGTAGGGAACGTGATCGTTAAACCATGCTGCCATCGTCACATCGAAAGTTATTTTTGCCGCACCCAGCAGGAATACCCCGACGGCGAAAAGGAACACATTTGGCGCCGATGCTGCGACGGTTACTCCAACCACGACTCCAAGTGACCCGATGAGCATTGATGTCTTGCGACTTCTTGGATCGATGAACCGACCAATCAGTGGCGCAAGAAGTCCAGAGAGCTCGGCAACAGAAAGAGCCACACCAATGTCGGCAACATCAACATCAAAGCCGCGGGCGATGGTGGCGATAAATGGTGGAGCAAATCGATAGCACGCGTTCGACACCATTCGCAGCAAAGTGAGGACTGTGATGTTGTCGCGCACAGTAGGCGCGTATGAATCATCGAGTCTTTTGCCAAGAACCATTTGGTCAGAGAGTTTCGTCAGCGCCGGTGTGATCAAGCAGGTAGGCGCTCTCGCCGTGACTGATTTCGGAACCTTGCACTGTGAACCAAGAACCTTCAAGGTTTCCAAAACGTTCATCCGAACCACCGAGGTGGCGCTTCAAGGCGCGGATGGTGCCACCATGGCTCACAACAAAGATTTCGCCAGATCCGATTTGTGCAGCGAGGTCTATCAATGCCGCATGGGCGCGTATGGCTACTTCGGTTTCGGTTTCAGCTTCCGGCGGTCGGCGGCCATCTTTTATCCAGCCGGGCCATTGAGCTTCAATTTGGTGTCGCGTGAGACCTTGCCAAGGCCCGACAAAAGTTTCGCGCAGACGATCGTCAACATGAACTGGACCTATGCCGATCAGTTCGCCTATGACCGTGGCAGTTATGGCTGCGCGTTGTAGGTCACTTGATGCGATCAAGTCAAATGACCCCAGGACTTGTCCCGCACGCATCGCTTGGTCAACTCCGAGTTCGGTCAGCGGTGGGTCTTCTTGTCCTTGCCACTTGCCGATTGCGTTCCACTCAGATTGTCCATGGCGCACCATCAGAATCCGAGCAACACCGTTGGCAACCACGTTGAGCAGGTTAGTTGGAGTCACCCGACGCGAATCGCAGAGCCAGCGGTACGATGTGCCCATGGCCGTTCTGTTGCTATTTGCGTCCGCACGCGAGGCAGCCGGTACACCACGGGTTGAAATTGATGCAGCAACGGTTCGTGATGTGCTTTCGGTGGCGAAAGATCGGTTTGGACCCCATTTTGCTTCGGTGCTTACAAACTGCAAGATCTGGCTCAACGGTGAAGAGGTGCACGAATCGACACCTGTTACAGGCAAAGATGAAGTAGCGGTGTTGCCGCCTGTTTCTGGAGGGTCGCAATGAGTGATGCGAAATCGATGTCACTACCCGAACTCCGTGAGGCGCGCTCGCGATTAAACGAAGATGAGGATGCAGTTTCGTTTGTGCGCCGACTCACGCAAGGTCGCCTCGATCTGGTACGTGCTGAACTCAAACACCGGCGTGGTGGTGAAGACGACACAGCAAACCTGGCCCGAGTATTTGGTCAAGAACACGGTGGTGGATCCAACCGTCCACCGCGTGACACTGAAGTGCCCGTTGGTCATCCATTGGTCATCGCACTTGAGAAGATCTGCGAGGAACTCGGGTTTGGCCAGTTACGTACTCTGCAAGTGGCTGAGCTTGAGGCCCTTGAGGTATCTCTAGCAACCTTTGAGCGCGAGCGTTCCGAGGAGCGCAAAGCCTTATTTTCAAGCATTGACGCACTCACTACTGAGCTGGTCTCCCGAATCAAGGGTGGCGGCGCAGATGTGGATGCAATGTTCCAATAGTTAGCATTGACATCCCTATGCAGCGAGTGGCCGTCATCTCCTATCACACATCGCCGTTGGCCCAGCCTGGTGTCGGTGATGGCGGTGGAATGAATGTCTATGTACGCGAGCTCGTTTCATCTCTCGCCCATGTTGGGATCAAGTGCACCGTGTACACCCGCGAGACGAGTAGTGACACAGCACGGGTCGTTGATGTTGAGCCCAACCATCGTGTTGTCCACATCCCAGCTGGATCGCACACACTCTCTAAGGATGAATTGATTGCTCACATTGATGACTTCGCCGAGAAAGTGATTGAGGACATCAAGGCCAACGGCGGCGTTGATGTAGTGCACGCGAACTACTGGATGTCGGCTGTTGCTGGCCACAAGATCAAGCATGAACTCAACATTCCTCTCGTCACCACATTCCATACATTGGCAAGAGTTAAGGCTCAAGGTGGAGACCACGAGTCTGCGCACCGTGAGCAAGAAGAGATCAAAGTCATCGGCTGCACAGACGTGATCTGTGTCAGTTGTACCGAAGAGCAGCGTCAGTTCGTGTCGCTGTATGGCAAGCCGAGTGGCACCCTCGAGATTGTTGCACCGGGTGTTGAGCACGCATTCTTCACGCCTGGGAGCCAGCACGGGGCACGGCATGCATTAGGGCTTGATAGCGACCCGACCCTGCTTTTCGTTGGCCGCATTCAGCCCCTGAAGGGAATTGAAGTTGCGATTCGCGCGCTCAAGATTCTCCACACATCGAATCCGCATCTAAGCAAGACACGCT
The DNA here is from genome assembly GCA_044341655.1 of Ilumatobacteraceae bacterium. Lineage (GTDB taxonomy): Bacteria > Actinomycetota > Acidimicrobiia > Acidimicrobiales > Ilumatobacteraceae > CAIYHK01. The sequence goes on from JBIIRE010000024.1 coordinate 13,064, forward strand.
TGATGATTGTTGGGGGAGCCAGCGGCACCGAAGGCGATGCCGAGGTTAGGCGCATCAATGACTTGATCGATGAACTCGGTATTCGCGATCGAATAATGATGGTTCCACCCCAGGAGCACCATGCGTTGTCCACTTACTATCGGGCAGCTGATGCGGTCTTGGTCCCGAGCCGTAGCGAGAGTTTTGGCCTTGTGGCCCTCGAAGCAGCCGCCTGTGGTGTGCCCGTAATTGCCAGTGCAGTCGGTGGTTTGCTCACACTGGTCGAGCACGGCAAGACCGGATATTTGGTACCAGACCGAGATCCCGCTGTTTATGCAGGTCACATCGCCCATCTTTTAAACAACCGTCCGCTAGCGGCCGAGATGGGTGCTGCTGCTGCAACTCGCGCGCGTCGTTACACCTGGAGTTTTGCTGCTGCGCGTTTGCGCCGCGTGTATGCCGATCTAATCAACAAAGCACGTGTCGAGTGCGTTTGATGCCATGAGCGAATTCTTCACCGGGCCCGATCTTTTCTTGATTGAAGAACAGATTGATACTTGGCTGGCGAATTTCAAATCTGAGAATCCAACGATTCTTGCCATCGACCGTGATGAGGGCGACACCATTCGCTGGTATGTCCGCCTGCAAGGTGAAGAGAAAGAGTTCACAACCGTGTGGCTCACCCTCGGGCAGCGCACGCTGAAATACGAAACCTATGTGATGCCATGGCCGCCAGAAAACCGCGATCAGATTTATGAAAGCATCTTGCGCGCCAATGACACTTTGACTGGTGTTCACTTTTCAATCGGTGATGAAGATGCGATCTATCTGCGAGGCGAGGTTGTGCTTACCGCTTTGAATGCTCGTGAGTTAGATCGCGTGATCGGCACATGCCTCCATACGGTTGAGCGGTACTTTCCGATTTTGATCCGTCTGGCGTTTGCCAGCCGGTTCGAATCCTGATTTCCGCACGCCCCTTTTCACTGCACACATCCCCTTGCACTCGGGTCGGCGGTGGTCGGGGAAGTCACTCGACGGCCCGGGTGCACCAATCTTTAGAGCCTTAGGGAGCACCACCAGAGAATTCATGGCAACGCTTGGGTAGTTGGTGGCTTAGCCTTGCGCAGTGGCAATCAAGAAGTTCGATGAATTAGTCGTGATTGGCGGCGGCAACATGGGCAGTGCGCTCATCGGTGGCTGGTTGCGCGAAGGTGTGCCCGCATCGTCAATCACTGTGGTTGAAGCGATTGAGATCAGACAAGCACAACTCAAGCGTGAGTTCCCACGCGTCAAGGTTCTCGGTTCGATTCCAAAGTGTCACTCTGTTCTTGTGGCAGTGAAGCCAGGCGATGTTGCAGAAGTTGTTTCTGAAGCCGCCGTCAATGGGGCCCGACGCATCGTGTCAATTGCAGCCGGTGTGTCGAGTTCACAACTTGCTGAGGCAGCTGGTTTTGATGTTCAAGTGCTCCGCTCAATGCCGAACACGCCAGCACTGGTTGGCAAAGGTGTCACTGCCCTATGTGTGAACAGCACCACACCCGAGCCACTTCTTGCATGGGGCGAAAATTTGTTTTCGGCAGTAGGTGATGTTGTACGCGTGCCGGAATCGGCAATTGACGTTTACACGGGTCTGATTGGCTCGGGCCCGGCGTATTTGTTCCACGTTGCCGAAGCAATGATCGCCGCAGGTCTCGAATTGGGGGCTGAAGCAGGGCTTAGCCCAGAAGTCGTTCGCCGGGCCGTGGAGCAACTTTTCGTCGGCTCCGCAGCCTTGTTGGCATCGGGACAGGGAACCGCGAGCGAGCTTCGGGAAAAGGTGACCTCACCCAACGGCACAACAGCGGCCGGGCTGGAGGTCCTTTACGCGGCTGGGCTTGAAAAAGCAGTCCTTGAGGCAGTCCAGGCAGCGGCGGCCCGCAGTGCAGAAATGACCCGAGATCTCGGCTCCAAGTGAGCCCTGCTTGGGTGTATTGAATTCCTGTTTCCGGCACTTGTGTCACGCGTCACTTTGTGTCTAACTTTGCAGTCACAACGGACTTCTCAATAGAGAAAGCCTGATCGCGCCCCCAGCGGGCAGCGTTGACGGGGCCGGTGCCATCGGGGGGTTGGCATCGGCCCCGTTTCTTTTTCCGTTTGAATTCGCAGCAAGCCGCAATACTTAGACGCAACTTATGAACAACAGGCACACCACCATTTCATTTCTCTCCGACTACGGATTGCAGGATGAATTTGTTGGTGTTGTGCACGCGGTAATAGCTGAAATCGCCCCACACGTTCGAGTTCTCGACATCAATCACAATGTGCCTCCATATGATGTGCGGGCCGGTGCAATGTCCCTCACGCGTGCGGTGCAATATCTGCCCACAGGAATTGTGCTTGCAGTTGTTGATCCTGGCGTCGGTACTTCGCGCCGGGCGGTCGCAATTGAAGTTGGTGGTGGCCGCGGATATTTCGTTGGTCCTGACAATGGCTTACTTTCAGGTGCGGTCGCGATGGCTGGTGGAGCAGAACGCGCAGTTGAACTCACGAATACCGAACACCACTTGCTCGCACACGGCGCCACATTTGCTGGCCGTGACATTTTTGCGCCGGTAGCTGCACACCTTGCCAACGGTGTTCCACTTACGGAATTTGGTCCACTAGTAGACCCAGTGCTGCTGACTCCAGGCTTGATCCCATTGCCGCAGGAATCAGAAAACGGAACTCAATGTGAGATCACTTGGGTTGATCATTACGGCAACTGCCAACTCAACATCGGATTAGATGATGTGCGTACTTGGGGTTCACCAATCAAAGTAACGATCGGGGAAAACGTAAGAATGTGCCCGGTAGTTGACAACTTTGAATCAATTGGAACTGGCGGCCTTGCACTCGTTGTTGATTCTTACGGAATGCTCGCTCTTGCCACTCAACGTGGTTCTGCTGCGGTTGAAATTGGTATTGGTGTTGGCGACGCAGTTTCGTTAGCGCGTGCATAGGATTGAGCGCATGCGTCCTGCAACCACACTCACAATCGGTTTGTTGATCGCGGCGATTATGGTCGCCGGTTTGATCTCGCTGCTCCAGATGTAGACACCAGGAATCCCATAAACAGAACAATGATTCCGGCGAGCAAAGTGATCGCAAACGAACGATCTTTTCCGAGCCTTCCAGATAATGATCCGCTGGCAGAGAGAATCGCTGTGCCGAGCGCAATCAACAAGTTGCCAACAACAAGACTCTTCGGTGAACGCACTTCCCGTTGTACAGCGGCGTTCACTGATGGGGATCGGTGACGCATCAACCGATAAGCGGACCAAA
>JBIIRE010000025.1:0-16296 GCA_044341655.1 Ilumatobacteraceae bacterium
ATCGGGGATGTAATCGTTGGTTTGAAGGGCATCACGAACCTGACCAACAGAGGATGGTGCTTGAGACATTGATACGAGCGTACTTGCAAGGTCGCTTTGGCTCCGAAGTTGGGTAAACAAAAGGACCGGAGCGTTTCCGCTCCGGTCCCAGTGTCAAACAGATGTGGCTCTGATTAGAGGGCCGACAAATCCACTGTTGGTGGCACGATGACCTGGTCGATCACGTGGATCACACCATTGGAGGCCTCGACGTCTGTCGCAGTGACAGTTGCGTCATTGATCATCACGCCGCCATCGGTTGTGATGGCAATGGTTGAACCTTCGAGTGTTGCAACATCACCAGCTGTCACATCCGCAGCCATGACCTTTCCACTTACAACGTGGTAGGTGAGAATTGATGTGAGTACATCTTTGTTCTCTGGAAGCAGAAGCTTCTCAAGCAGACCTTCGGGCAGTGCCTCAAAGGCGGCGTTGGTTGGGGCGAACACGGTGAACGGGCCTTCGCCTGACAACGCATCACCGAGTCCAGCGGCGACTATTGCTGCAACCAAGGTTGAAAAATCATCGTTGCCTTGTGCAACTTCAACGATGGTGCCGGGCTCTTCGGTCATCGCAGTTGTTTCAGTGGTTTCGGTTGCCTCAGTAGTGGTTGTTGCTGAGTTCTCGTCGTCGCCGCATGCGGCAAGAGCGAAAACCGACGCTACCGCAAGGGCGGCAAGTGTCTTCTTCATGGGGGTATCTCCTAGGGGGTAACACACCGACATGATCGGTGGTACCTAATGTAACGATCTGAGTGGTCGTTCTATTCCATTTGGCATTATCTTGCGAGAATGGATCTAGGGCTAAATGGCAAGCGAGCCGTCGTCGCAGCCGCTTCAGCAGGCTTGGGCTTTGCCACAGCACGAAATTTATTGGCAGCCGGTACATCTGTTGCAATTTGTGGTCGCGATGCAGACCGTGTGAATACAGCGGTGCAACTTCTTGGTAACAATGCAATTGGTGTGGTTGAGGATATTTCAACCTCTTCGGGCGCCACGCGCTTTATGGATCAAGCAATTTCTGCCCTCGGTGGGATTGACATATTGGTCACAAACGGCGGTGGCCCTAAGCCAGGAAATGATGCGAGCATTGGCACCGAAGATTATGCAGCCGCACTGGAAGCGAACCTGATCGCAATGATTGCAATGTGCAAAGAAGCGCTTCCACGATTCAAAGAACAGCAGTGGGGCCGGATCGTGGCGATTGCGTCGATTGCTGTGCGCCAGCCGATACCGAGCTTGATTCTTTCAAACACGGCTCGATCGGGGCTTACTGCGTATCTGAAAACTCTCGCTCGTGAAGTCGCGCCGTATGGAATTACGGTGAACAGTGTGCAGCCTGGCAATCACGCAACAGATCGCATGAAACAGCTTTATGGGGCTGCTGATCCAGCCGCAGGAATTCCCGTTGGGAAACTGGGCGATCCTGATGACTTTGGGGCAGTGGTTGCTTTTGTGTGTTCAGAACAAGCCAAATTCATCACCGGGGCGCATATACCTGTTGATGGTGGTGTGTATGGAGGATTGCTGTGACGTTCACTCATGTTGTTTGCTTCAAATGGAATCGTGAGCTCGCAGAATCTGATCTTCAGCGCATCGCTGATGCACTAACAGAGTTGCGTGCAGCATTACCCAAAATCAGGGAGTACTCATTTGGTCCCGATCTTCAGATGGCCACGGGTCGTAATTGGGACTACGGAATTGTCGCGCAATTCGACTCAGAAGATGATTGGCGTTTGTACGACACACATCCAGTTCACGAGCGAGTACGTGCTGAAGTCTTCCGTAGCATCATTGCTGAACGCGCTGCGGTGCAATTTTCAGCGTGAGCAAGTGTCTAAAGCGCGCTTGACCAACACTTGCGCCAGATGTGTGCGGTATTCGGCAGTGGCGTTGTTGTCCGACTGGGGTTCTGCCTCAACGCAAGCCAAAGCGGCGGCGTCGGCAACTGAAGCTCCATCGGCGATTGCCCGCACGACACTCGTAGCAAGAATGGGGGTTGACCCCATGTTCACAAGAGCAACTCCACAATTTCCTGCGTCACGCCACGCTGCAACACCGACAATTGCCCAGTCCTGCGCGCGGCGGTTGAACTTGAGAAAGCTCCAACCAGCGTTCGACAGCTTTGGCACTTGAATTTCAACTAATAGCTCGTCTGGCAACAATGCTGACTCCAAGAAACCTTTGAAGAAATCCACGGCAGAAATTTCACGCCTACCACCGATGCCTTCCACAATCAGCTTTGCGCCAAGAGCGAGAATTGTTGCCGGCAAGTCACTTGCAGAATCAGCGTGTGCGATTGATCCGCCGATTGTTCCGCGGTGACGCACTTGGCGGTCACCGACATGTGCTGCGGCATCTGCCAGCAATGGCACATGCTGACGCAGCAAAGCTGATGTCTCAACATCCTTGTGACGTGTCAAAGCCCCAATAGCAATGTGGTCACCGGCATCACGGACGTATGAAAGATCGGCGAGGCGACCAATGTCAATGAGGACCGTAGGTTGAGCAAGACGAAGTTTCATGAGTGGTAACAAACTGTGCCCACCTGCGAGAAACTTCGCATCGTCACCAAATTCGTTTACAAGGCTGATGGCTTCAGCCGCTGATTCGGGTCGCTTGTAGTCAAAAGCTGCTGGATACATCGCAATCACTTACCTTCCGCATAGGCCAATACGGATTGCACGATGTTGTGATATCCGGTGCATCGACACAAGTTGCCTTCAAGCCCAATCCGCACATCTTCTTCGGTGGGGTTTGGAATGTCCTTCACAAGACTTATTGCGGCCATCACCATTCCTGGGGTGCAGTAGCCACACTGCAGACCGTGATTTGCCATGAAGGCTTGCTGCATCGGATGCATCTCATTGCCGTTAGCGAGTCCCTCTACGGTTGTGACGTTTTCGCCGTCGGCTTGAACCGCGAGAATCGTGCAACTCTTAACTGCTTCACCATTTAGATGAACTGTGCATGCACCACAACTTGATGTATCACAACCAATATTTGTCGCTGTGAGATTCAGATTGTCGCGAAGGTACTGCACCAGAAGAGTACGAGGCTCAACTGTGGCGGTTGTTTGTTGGCCGTTCACGGTGATTGCAACTTTGATCATTTGGCTCATTGTCCAACTCCTGATTTTGCGTTGTTGATGGAGCGCCAGACACGTTCTGGAGTGGTCGGCATATCAACATGCCGCACACCAAGATGTAACAACGCATCGCACACAGCGGATTGCACTGCGGGCGTTGCTCCGATTGAGCCCGATTCACCAATGCCTTTGGCGCCAAGCGGATTCATAAATGTTGGAGTTTCCATCATCACGATGTTCACGCTTGGTACTTCAGCGGCCGAGATCATTGCGTAGTCGGCCAGATTGGAAGTTGTTGGGTTGCCGTCAGCGTCATAGAGCACTTCCTCGAGGAGTGCTTGGGCCGAACCCTGCGCCACTCCGCCATGAATCTGGCCGTCACGTAACAGGGGATTCAATACAGTTCCCGCATCATCACAGGTGGTGTGGGCGATGTGTCGTACCTTGCCGGTCTCGGTGTCGACTTCGACCACGGCTACGTGCGCACCAAATGGAAATGTGGCTCCATCAACGCGGAAGTCAATCGCATGCACTAAACCGCCTTCTGATTGTTTTGCGACCGCGAGATCAGCCCAGGTCTTGTTCACACTTGGCGAGCCCGCTACGTGGAAGGCGCCGTTTTCTTTATCCAACACGATGTCGTCTTCGTTGGCTTCAAGCAGGGTGGCTGCGAGTCCGCGGGCGATGGCAACAAGTTCCACGGCGGCCACATGCACAGCTGCACCACCTTGTTGTAGAGAACGTGAACCAAAAGTGCCACCACCTTTTGGCACCAGATCGGTATCGCCATGAATAACTTCAATTCGATCCATCGGGATTCCCGTTTGATCAGAAGCCAGCATTGACCAGGCGGTGTCGTGGCCTTGGCCGTGTGGTGACGTGCCTGTGTAGACCTTCGCTCTGCCATTTTCGAGCACTTCGATTTTGGCGGTATCGCCGGTGCCACCACCACCAGTGATCTCCACGTAAACACTCACACCGATCCCGAGTTGAACGGTGTCGCCAGCGGCCCTTCGCTTAGCTTGTTCGGCACGCAGTTCAGAATATTTGGCAGCAGCGGTTACACGGTTCAGGGATTCGATGTAATTGCCGACATCGTAGGTTTGCCCCATCTTGGTTTGGTACGGCTCATTGAACGGTTGGATCAAATTCTTGCTCCGCACATCAACTGGATCCATGCCAATTTCTGCGGCGAAGAGATCCATCGCGCGCTCAATTGCAGCAGTTGCTTCTGGTCGCCCAGCACCGCGATAGGGGACAACTGGTGTTGTGTTGGTGACAATCGACAACGTTCGACACTCAATACGGTCAATGTCATACACGCCCTGCGACATGGGGCGTGTCATAAATGGGGCAAGAAACGCTGCAGAGTCAACCCAGCCACCACAGTCCTGTAGCACTTTCAATTGATAGGCGTGAACACGACCATCACGTGAACCACCGATCGCAATCTCTTGCACTTGGGCTCTGCCATGACCAAGTGCGACCATGCTTTCGCTTCGTGATTCACGCCAGATCAGTGGGCGACCCAGTTGTTGTGACATAACACTGAGCAGCAGCTCTTCACCATATAGCCCGATCTTGGCGCCAAATCCTCCACCTACGTCGGGAGCGATAACGCGTACGTTCGCGGGTTCATAACCAAAAGTACGACACAAGGATGAATGCGCTCCCTGTGCATGCTGTGTTGACAACCATTGGTGTAAACGACCATCAACCCACGCAACAGCTGAACCGCGAACTTCCATTGGGCACGGCGCCACTCGTTGGTTGACGATGGTCTCGCGCACCACGACTTCACATCCATCAAAGAACTCTGGCCCTGAATTATCGGGTGCACCAAGGTTCATTGAGTCGAACACGATGTTGCTGCCAACTTCCTCAAATAGGTGAACTGTGCTCGCTGCGGCTTCGCGAACATCTACAACTGCTGGCAACACCTTGTAGTCAACAACAACTGTTTCGGCTGCATCCTCACCAGCAGTACGCGATGTGGCAACTATTGCCGCTAGCGGTTCGCCTACATAGCGAACTTTGTCACGCGCCAACAATGCACGCTTGGCAGATTTGTTGAGTCCCGCCGGCATGAGTTCGAGGCCCAAGGACTCCGCAGTGAATACGGCGACAACGCCATCCATATCTTTGGCAGTAGAAGTGTCAATGGAGATGATCTGTCCGTGGGCAACGGTTGATCGCACGTATGTGACGTGTAACGCGCCAGCGAGTAGGGGTTCATCAAATAAGTCGTCGACGTACTTGCCGCCCGTGGTCAGAAACTTTGGATCTTCCTTGCGGACGACACGATTTCCGAGAATGCTTCCACCCATGTTGATCTCCTCTAGCCGTGAGGAGACTCTAGAGCCTCACGGTGTCAGCGGGCTCAGTACTCCATCATCGTTTTCTGCCGCGCTCTTGGCGGCCTCAGCGCGAACGATGAGGATGTTCGAAACCATCGTGTAAGGCCAAGCTTTGGGCAGTTTCTTAGGTGCACTGGGGTCATCCAGAATCTCCAGTGGCTGTTCACCAGGCTTGACAAAACCGAGTTCGGTGCGAATCGCCATCTCCACGCCTTCAGGGGTACGCAATTTCTCTATCTCCTTGGCCAATTCAGCATTAGCGTCAGCGAGCGCCACAAGCTCTTCTTTGGCCCGTGCGACGTCGCGTCGTTGGTTCACCCACTGGCGTACGGGCAAGATGAGGAGTGCAACGACAAATGCGATGACCACCAGTATTCCGACAGGCCATGCGATTGCTTGACCTGACCGACGCTGGATTACACGGTCTTCTTTAGGGATTGGACGCGTGAATCCACTGGTTCTTGCCATGGATCCATTGTGGCTTCCACCACCGTGGAATTCATGTCATCGCTTAACGACTGGGACTCAGCGCTTTGGTGCGAGTGCGCTACGACCGAGGTAGCGAGCTGTATCGGCGAGATCCTGCTCAATTCTGAGAAGTTGGTTGTATTTAGCCACACGATCACTGCGTGCAGGTGCACCAGTCTTGATCTGACCGCAATTGGTCGCTACAGCTAGATCGGCAATCGTTGAATCCTCGGTTTCGCCGCTGCGGTGACTCATCACAGATGTGTAGGCGTGGCGTGTTGCAAGATCCACGGTTTCCAGAGTCTCGGTAAGAGTTCCAATCTGGTTCACCTTCACGAGCACACTGTTTGCAGTTTTTCGGTCAATCCCCATCTGAAGACGCTTGGCGTTTGTGACGAACAAATCATCACCAACGAGTTGGACCTTGCCACCGATTGCGGTGGTCAATGCCGACCACCCATCCCAGTCATCCTCAGCCATGCCATCTTCAATCGAAACGATGGGGTAGGACGCCACGAGCGATGCCCACCAATCAACCATCTCCGAAGAAGTGAGAACTTTTCCTTCACCGGCGAGTGTGTATTTTCCATCCTTGAATAGCTCACTCATCGCGGGATCAAGCGCAATCGCAATGTCTTTGCCAGGCTCGCGTCCTCCGCGTTCGATGGCTTCCACCAATATCTTGATTGCGTCTTCATTTTTGGCGAGATTCGGTGCAAAGCCACCCTCATCACCAACGGCCGTGGCAAGTCCGCGCTCATGAAGGATCTTCTTCAGCGTGTGATAGGTCTCGATGCCCCAGCGCAAAGCTTCCGAAAAACTCGGTGCGCCAACTGGCATGATCATGAACTCCTGGAGATCAATGGTGTTATCTGCGTGAGCACCACCATTAATCACATTCATCATTGGTACCGGCAGCACATGGGCATTGGGTCCACCGATACTGCGATAAAGAGGTAGACCTTGGTCGATCGCGGCTGCTCGAGCGACAGCGAGACTCGTGCCCAACATTGCGTTCGCGCCAAGCTTCGCTTTATTTGGGGTGGCGTCCAGATCAATCAACAGATAGTCAAGGTCGCGTTGATCGGTGGAGTCGTAGCCAACGATCTCGGCAGCGATCACGGTGTTCACATTGGCCACTGCCTTTTGCACACCTTTACCTAGATATCGGGTACCACCATCACGAAGCTCGACGGCCTCGTGTTCACCGGTAGATGCACCTGAAGGCACCATCGCCCGCCCGACTGCACCTGATTCGAGATGGACCTCGACTTCAACAGTTGGATTGCCGCGCGAATCAATTACCTCGCGACCTAGAACATGGACAATTTCGCTCATACCTTGACGCTACTTACCGCGCTTGGCCCGCTCCCATAACTGGTCCATTTCTGGGAGTGATAGTGACGAAAAATCAAGCGCTTCCGATTCGGCAATGGAAAACATGGTGTCAACTCGCTGGCGGAATTTGGCCGTTGAGACCCGCAATGCGGCCTCTGGGTCAACCCCCAGATGCCGTGCGAGATTGACCACGCTGAACAATAAATCGCCAAACTCGCCCATGATCGACTCGGGTTCTGCTGCTGCAACCTCGCGCGCTTCTTCCGCCACCTTCTCAAGGGGCCCTTTCGCGTCGGGCCAGTCAAAGCCCACCTTGGCTGCTTTGCGCTGCAGTTCTTCGGCGAATGTGAGCGCGGGGAGATGGCGGTTTACTCCAGCAAAGATTCCCACAGTGGTTTTGCCCGCCTGTTTTTTCTCTGCTTGCTTCACCTGTTCCCAAAGGTCGACCACCTCGTCAGCCGTGCCACCGGTACCAGCGTTTTCATCGAACACGTGAGGGTGTCGTCGCACCATCTTGTCGTGCAGATTTCGTGCCACGTCTGCGATAGTGAACCGTCCCTCTTGCTGGGCGATCGCACAATGAAACTCAATCTGGTACAGCAGGTCACCGAGTTCTTCGATCAAGTGATCGTCATCAATGGGCTCATCAAGAGCTTCAACAACTTCGTACGCTTCTTCAATTAGGTAACGAATGAGCGTTGCATGGGTTTGTTCACGATCCCACGGGCATTCCTCACGTAATTTGAGGGAGAGTTGATGCAACTGCTGCAGTTCATAGGCAACAGGGATTGCCAATTGGGGGATAAAGAGGCTGGTGAGATGATCCGCCTGAGTGACACGATCCATTTCCGCCCATGTGGTGTGGATGAGTTCTTGTTGGGGAGTTCCAAGTGACTTGAGAATCACGACGGCTGCAGAATCGTCTGGTATGTCAATCGCAAGTTTGATATCTGACAAAACCCAGTTGGCATGACAATGAGCCACAAGCAGTGGTCCAGTTTCACCAGCGGCCGAACTCGCAAAAGCGTGCCCGTCTATTAGGCGGACAGAGGACTCGATCGGGTCAATGTTGAGCGCGGGCCAAACAAGATCGAGAAATGACATTGCAGGTTCGATAACGATCTGAACATCGGGTCGACTTTGCAGGCGACGCACAGTGTCTTCAAGTATCAGTGGCGAGCCTGGCACCGCATAGACCACCTCGCCATCGCGAGCCGCCTCGACAAGATGGTCGACAATTGATTCATACACATCGGAAAAACTCGAACCTGTTTCGTACACGTGGTCAAAACTTGGCAAGTGTGAGAACTCAGCCGCACTTGGGTGGCGGTTTGTGCGCAGAAATACACGCTCTGCAGAGTTCAGAATTTGTCGCGTGTGATCGGTCAAGTAACGAGCATCACCCGGACCAAGACCGACGACACGAATGATCACAGGTCGACGATCACGCCAGATGAGGCGTCCCATTTTCCAAACGACGAGTCAACTCGGACATCTGAGTTCAACAACGCAGCATCCGCGAGGCTCGCTCCTGTGTTGCTCTCAAAGATCGTGCTTAATGATTCCTTCACATCGTCAAAGGGACGCGATTCAATCAAGTGATAGCCAAAACTTGACTTGATGGGGCCAACAACCGCACCCGCTTCGGCGGTCAATGCGCCGCGAACGAAGTCCATATCAAACTGGCGCTGATACTGAACTACCGAAATGCAGTCGTTGTCGTTGGTCGTGTCACGTAGTGCGCCACCAGAGGTAACCGCATTGGGTTCCGTTGAGTACTTGCCTGCAACTTCGGCAAATTCGGCACCACCTTCGTACTCGGCAAGAGCTTCCAATGCTGTGTCTTCTGTTTCAACAACAAGATGACGAAGGCACAACACCCCAGCGGCACCGGGTGCTGAATCGTAAAGTTTTTCTATCTCGGCATCGGAGAGGGCTTCAATCTTGGACAATGCACCCTGTTCTGCATACAGGTTGATCACGTAATCCTTGAGTGCATCGGAGTATCCCTCGAGCTGTCCACCTTCTTGAAGCTGGGCTCGATACGTGTCACGGTCAGCATCAGCGACCTCGATGTCATAGTCAGCCAATATGCCGCGGACAACCTGGGCACTGATCATCGTCAGGAGTACCTGACGGGCATCTTCCGAAGTGAGTTCACCATTGGTAAGTGTAAAAATCTCTGCTTCGTTGAGCATTGCGGCCAGATCCTCGAATTCAGCACGCCCAAGCTCTTTGCCATTGACCGTGGCAACTGAATCAATCGAGTCCACAGACGAACAAGACACAAGCATTGCGCCAGCGATAACCATTGCAGCGACGGCGGAGACAGAGAAGAATTTCTTGGATTTCACAAAAATTGACCCTAGTTGGTGGGCGAATATCTTGACTGATCAGTCGTCTTCGACGGGTCGCAGGTCAGCCAAAAAACCAAGGAGAAACTCAACCGAATTTGCTCCCTTTGGTATGTCCAGGGTCAAGAGTCCAGTTTCTTCACGATGAACCGCTGACTTTGAAAGGCGCATTAGGCGCATCTTTTCGCTGCCTAAAAGGTGAATTGGTCCCATGCGCACCCGTAACCCGGTCACCGTGAGTTCACGCAAGCCAAGTCGATGGCACTCGGCACGCAGTGATGCAACTTTGAGCAATGCGGTCGCGGCATCAGGAATCGGACCAAATCTGTCTTCCCACTCCATGCGTATGTCGCGGACATCGTTATGCGATGTGACCGCCATTAAGCGTCGGTACGCCTCGAGTCGCATCTCCTCCCGCGGGATGTAATCGACGGGCAAGAATGCATCGGCTGGAACATCAAGTGTGATGATGTCGCGGGCTGGTGGTTCTTCACCCTTCATCTCAGCGACTGCATCATTCACCATCTGGCAGTAAAGGTCATAGCCAACAGCTGCGATATGGCCACTTTGTGATTCACCGAGAAGATTGCCTGCACCACGAATTTCAAGGTCACGCATTGCGATCTTGAATCCTGAACCGAGGTCGGTTGCTTCACCGATTGTGCGCAGCCGCTCGTAAGCCTCCTCGGTCAATCGCTTATCGCGGGGATGGAAGAGGTACGCATACGCCCGACTGTTGCTGCGCCCAACTCGACCACGGAGCTGATGCATCTGCCCTAGGCCAAGTAGGTCGGCGCGTTCCACCACAAGAGTGTTAACGGCCGGCATGTCGATCCCACTTTCGATGATTGTGGTGCAAACAAGCACATCAAAGTTGCCTTCCCAAAAATCAAGAACTACTTGTTCCAACTTTGTTTCGTCCATCTGGCCATGTGCCACGGCTATTCGTGCCTCGGGAACAAGCTCTCTTAATTCGGCAGCAAAGGTTTCGATTGACCGCACACGATTATGAACCCAAAAAACCTGACCTTCACGAAGCAATTCGCGGCGAATCGCTTCAACGGCAACGCGTTCGTCATACTCACCGACAAAAGTCAAAATTGGCTGGCGGTCCGCAGGAGGTGTTTGCAGTAGAGATAAATCCCTGATGCCCACAAGACTCATCTCGAGTGTGCGCGGAATTGGAGTTGCCGACAAAGTAAGCACATCAACATCTGTGCGCAGTTTCTTCATCGCCTCTTTGTGTTGCACACCAAAGCGCTGCTCTTCATCAACGATGAGGAGCCCGAGATCTTTGAACTTCACAGTGTCTTGTAAGAGTCGGTGAGTTCCAACGATTACGTCAATCTCGCCCGTAGCGAGTTGGGCGATGACTTTCTTTGCTTGGGCTGATGTCAAGAATCGAGAAAGAACTTCCACTCGAATTGGATAGCCAGCAAAACGATCAGTAAAGGTGTTCATGTGTTGTGTGGCAAGAAGGGTTGTCGGCACGAGGACAGCAACTTGCTTCCCGTCTTGAACGGCCTTGAATGCTGCTCGAATCGCCACCTCGGTCTTGCCAAAGCCAACATCTCCGCAGATCAGCCTGTCCATCGGGTGAGGTCGTTCCATGTCATCTTTGACATCACCGATAGCACGTAGTTGGTCTCGGGTTTCAAGATATGGAAAGCGTTCCTCCATCTCGCGCTGCCATGGCGTGTCTCCGCCATACGCGTGCCCGACGGCATTGACACGTTTCTGATAGAGAACCACGAGTTCCTGCGCTATGGCTCGAACCGCTGAAGCAACGCGTGATTTGGTGCGCGCGAAGTCGGCACCACCAAGTTTGTTGACTGCTGGTGCTTCACCGCCGATGTATTGACGCACTGTGTCGATCTGGTCAGTCGGAACGTAAAGCTTGTCAGCGCCTTTGTAGGCAATCAACAAATAGTCACGCTCAACACCACCGATTGCACGAGTGACCATTCCTTCGTACTGGCCCACACCGTGATGTTGGTGAACGACATAGTCACCTGGCTTTAAATCTTCGAAGATGCTCGCTGATGATCGCTGCGAGACTCGTCGTGCACGTCGCCGCCGCCCGGAGAGATCGGCCTCGGCCAAGATTGCAGTTTTCGCAGCACTAAATGCGGCACCGGCTCCGAGTGAGAATTCGATTACGTGCAGACCAGGCTCTGTGATCGCCGCCGATGGGTCGGCGACTTCAAGCCCATTATTTTTCATCGCATCAGTGATTCGGACAATTGAAGATTTGTCATCAACGGCAATCGTGATCGACCACTTGTCAGCCAAGTATTCGCCTATGCGGTCGGCTAACGCTGTGGGGCCAGCTGCAGTGGTGCTCCACGCGTGTGCTTCAACCTGGGCTGTGTGTGGCCCTTCGGCTACCGCCACCATTCGCATCACATTGTGGGCCCGTGAATTGATGGACTCGAGCGCCGTTTCAAGATCGAGATGCAGTCGGGGAAACTCTTGCGCAGGATCTCGTGACCATGTGGTGGCGAGACTCCTTGCAAGATCGGATTCTTCCGCAATGATGTCTTCGCCACGGTTTTCGATGCGACGAGGTTCCACCAGGAAACAGGAAAATCCTTCTTTCATACGATGAGGAAGAAGTTCTTCTCGTTCACAAAACCACGGCATCCAACTCTCCATGCCATCGAAGATCTGGCCTTCTGCGATGCGCTCCCATTGTTCGCGACCCCAGGGTTCTACTGCTGTCAGTTCACGTGCTCGATCGCGGAGTGCATTTTCAACGAAGAATTCACGCGCAGGAACGATTTCAGCTCGTTCAAGGCCGTGCAGCGTGCGCTGGTCATTGACATCAAAAGTGACTAAACGGTCAACCTCATCGCCCCACAAATCAATTCGGATTGGCACCTCTCCAACTGCGGGGAAGATGTCGATGATCGCGCCTCGTCGTGAAACTTCACCACGATGTTCCACGATGTCTTCGCGTCGATAGCCGTGTGTGACCAGCCATGACATCAATTCGTCTGGGTCAACATTCTGACCAGGGATGATTAATCGTGGCGTGTGTGATTCATCGCCTGGACCGAGTCGTTGCAGCAACGCGCGCACACTTGTCACGACAACTTTTACACGGTCCAAATTTTCGATTACGGCCAAACGCTGGCCCATGGTCTCGACAGTGGGACTCACGCGTTCAAATGGCAAGGTTTCCCAAGCAGGGAAAAGTTCAACACCTTCGGCAAAGCCGGCGAGGTCTGCGGCGAGATGCTCGGCTGCGGTGCCGGTAGGAAGCACCACAAGCGTCTGTCGGCCCGAGCTTTGAGCAATTGCGGCAAGAACAGCTGAACGAGCCGCTTCAGGGCAGGCGAGAGTATCTATGGAGCCAGAGAGAGCCTGCTTGACTGCAGGGTCGCGGGTGATCAAGCCCGCGAGGCCAGCGAGAACGGTCATATTGCGTTGTACTCACGCATTGCGACATCGGTGCCACTTGCGATTATCAACTCCAAGGCATCAGCTGCGCGAGCAACCGCTTCATCAAGAATCTGGCGCTCCTGCAGTGGGACACGCTTCAATACGTGGTCCGCGCCTTGCTCTTTGTTGCGTGGTTTACCGATTCCGATTCTCACTCGGACAAAGTCTTGAGATTTGATGTGCTGGTTGATCGATCGGAGACCGTTGTGCCCTGCGAGTCCGCCACCAACCTTCACCCGTAAAACACCGGGTTCGAGATCAAGTTCATCGTGCACAATCACGATCTGGTCCGGTGTCACGGCATATTTTCGGGCGAGCGAACCGACGGCTTCGCCAGATTCGTTCATGTACACAGTTGGAACTGCGAGAACTACAGAGCCGAGTTCAGCAACAATTGCTTTAGATCGTGACAACTTGAGATTGGTGTTTCGGCGTGAAGCAAGAAGCTCTACTGCTTCGGCCCCAACGTTGTGTCGTGTGCGCGCATACTCGCGCCCTGGATTGCCAAGCCCAACTATCAGATGGGTTATCGGGGTGCCTCGGCGCTGTCGCATGGAATCGGTGGCTCAGTGCGCCACCAAGTTTCACTCAGCTGCAGGTGCGGCTGGAGCGGCTGCGTCGGCACCGGCTTCGCCAGCAGGAGCGGCTACTTCTTCCTTGGCCTGGAACAGCGTGGTGACAACAGCTGTATCAGGATCGCCAACAGCGGATACGCCAGCAGGAAGGACAACTTCGGACAAACGAATTACGTCGTATGGCTGCATCTCGGTGACATCAATCAAGATTTCGTTTGGCAGTGTCATCGCGGTGCAACGGATGTCAATGGTGTCAACAGCGGCGTCCACGAGACCACCCTCGGCAAGAACGGCTTTCGCAGTACCTGTTAGGTGAACGGGTACAGCAACCGTGATCTCTTCGTTCATGTTGATCTGCTGGAAGTCAATGTGGCTCACAGTGCGTCGAACTGGATGACGCTGGAGTTCTTTCACGATCGCGGGGTAGGTGCTGCCGTCCACAGAAAGTTCAAGAATTGCGTTCACGCCAGCTGGGCCAGAGAGAGCAACACGCAGATCACGACGCTCAACGCTGAGAGCAATTGGGGTCATGCCGTGTCCGTAGAGAACACCTGGGATGCGACCCTCGGCGCGCAGGCGGCGCGAAGCAGAAGAGCCCGTGGGGCGATTTGCGAGAGCTGTGAGGCTTGTTTGGTTTGACATTGGGACCCTCCGAGGCAGGGAAATCAGGCGACTTGAGCCAAGGGGGTAAGAGTTTAGGACTGGTTTTCCCCGCCGAACAATTCGCTCACGGAGGTCTCGTCGAATACGGCCGCGAGGGCGTCGGCGAGGATCGGCGCTACGGACAAGACCTGAATCTTGGGGATCCGCTTCTCCACGGGCAGGGGCAGGGTATTTGTAAGCACCACGCGGCTAATTGGGCCGTTTTCGAGGCGCTCAATGGCGGGGCCCGAGAGCACCCCGTGGGTAGCCATAGCCCAGACTTCAGTTGCTCCACGGGCGAGGAGCAACTCCGCAGCAGACACGATGGTGCCACCGGTGTCGATCATGTCGTCGGTGAGGATGCACACTCGACCCTCAACTTCTCCAATCACCTCTTTTGCGACCGCAACGTTGGTTGTGCCTTTGGGTCGGCGCTTGTTGATGAACGCCACGTCAGCATTCATGTCGGACAAGTGCTGAGCGAAACGTTCTGCAACTTTCACACGACCAGCGTCAGGAGAAACAATCACGATGTCTTTTGGTGCGTTGGCGCGCACATAGTGCTCAAGAACTGGAAGAGCAGTTAAGTGATCCACTGGACCATCAAAGAATCCTTGGATCTGCCCGCTGTGAAGATCAATTGAAATCATGCGCTTAGAGCCCGCTGCACGGAACATATCGGCAAGCAGTTTTGCGGTGATGGGTTCGCGACCTTCGGCTTTGCGGTCTTGGCGGGCGTAACCGTAGAACGGGCACACAGCAGTGATTCGCTTTGCTGATGCTCGCGCCGCAGTATCAATCATGATCAGCTGCTCCATGATCGAGTCATTGATGGATTGTCCATCGACACCGAAGTGGGTCTGCATAATGAACACGTCAGCGCCACGAATGCTCTCGTTAAACCGTGGGCGAATCTCGCCGTTAGCAAACTCGATGATGTTGGGATCGCCAAGTTTCACACCAAGGTGCTGTGCAACTTCGGCTGCGAGTTCGGGATGAGTGCGACCCGAATAGAGGGCGAGACGTTTAGTCGTCACCTTGTCAATCGTGTTGCCGTTACCGTCGCTGGAAGTGTTTTGCGCAGAGCCCATTGCTCTACGAGTGTAGGTGGGCGAAAGGACCCACGATTGTGTCCGCGTCCACGGTGCAGTTCTCACAAACTGAATACTGAACCTGTGCGCCTCGCTCGACAGTGGTGTCAATGAGCCTGGTGTTTGGACCAATTTCGCACGCATCGCCGATTCGGGTGCGGCCTTGGAGCAGAGTGCCTGGCAAGAGGGTCACATCCTGGCCAATTTCCACGGTCACATCGATGAAGGTTTGATCCGGATCAAACATGGTGACCCCATTAAGGAGCCAGAACTTGTTGGTGCGCCTACGCAGCTCGCGTTCGGCGACTGCGAGCTGCCAACGGTCGTTTACACCAGCTGTTTCGGCTTCGTCAGCCTCAACACTGCCTACGCGGTGACCCATTCCAGAGAGGATTTCGAGAGTATCGGTCAGGTAGTACTCGTCTTGTGAGTTTTTGTTTGACACACGCCTGAGGGCAGGGCCGAGGAGGTTGCGCTGGAACGCAAAAATTCCGGTGTTGATCTCGCGGATTGCCAACTCTTCAGTCACAGCATCTCGCTGTTCAACGATTTTCATCACGCGACCATCTCTGGCGCGCACAATGCGTCCATAGCCAGTAGGTGACTCAACCACGGCAGTGAGAACAGTGGCGGCATTGCCACTTGATTCGTGGGCGTTGACCAGTGCCTCAATGGTTTCGGTGCGCAACAGGGGAGTATCACCGGGAAGAACAATCACGGTGGAGGTGTCGTCTAGCTCGTCACCGGATAGGGCGGTCAAACCTATGAGGGCTGCATGCCCCGTTCCGTTCTGTTGTGCCTGCTCGACGAAGTTCACATGGGCCCAGTCAGGAACCTGCTCGCTTACTTTTGCTGAAACACGGTCACCACCATGGCCCACCACGACAACGGTGCGATCAGG
>JBIIRE010000109.1:0-5337 GCA_044341655.1 Ilumatobacteraceae bacterium
CATCGACCAGTTGCGTCGCACCGCTGAATACTGCAACCGCTTGCCAGTGCACCCGCGCCATCCCTATGTAGGCGATCTTGTTTACACCGCGTTCTCGGGAAGTCACCAAGATGCGATCAAAAAGGGCATCGAAAAACTCGGCCCCAACTACACCGAATGGGGTGTGCCTTACCTGCCGATTGACCCACGCCATGTTGGTCGTTCATACGAAGCTGTAATCCGTGTGAATAGCCAGTCCGGAAAAGGTGGTGTGGCGTACGTGATGAAGACCGAGCACGGGTTTGATCTTCCTCGTCGCTTACAGATTGAATTCTCCAAAGAGATCCAGCACATCACTGAAGACTCCGGCACCGAAATCAGCCCGACTTCAATGTGGGACGCTTTCCAAAAGTCATATCTGCCAGCGACTCCAAAGTTTGTACTGCGTAGCCATGAAATGCGTAGCGACTCTGCTTCGGGAACCACCGAAGTAACTGCACAGGTAGTTATTGATGGCGCATTGAAGACCATCAGCGGAACTGGCAATGGCCCCATTGATGCGTTCGTGCACGCAATGCGTGAAGGCTTGGCTGCTGACTTGGATGTGGTTGATTATGCCGAGCACGCACTCGGACAGGGTTCTGAAGCAACTGCGGTTGCATATGTGGAAACAGTCGACAGCGCGGGAACACCACTTTGGGGTGTCGGCACCGACCCGAACATCATCACTGCTTCGCTGATGGCGGTTCTGGCCGCACACGAACGCCGCCAAAGTAGCTGAGAACGAACTACCGTCATTGATGGCGAAAATTTACGGATGGAGGGCCAGTGAAAGTTGTTGTTGACTTCGATCTCTGTGCATCAACAGGTGGCTGCGCGCGTATTTGCCCAGAAGTTTTTGAAGTACGTACCGATGGCTATCTCTACGTGCTGCAGGACAACCCAGATGATGAACTTCGGGACAAAGTCGTGGAAGCCGCCGAGAACTGCCCCACTGGCGCAATTACCATTGAGGATTGATGAGTTTTCTCGCCACACTCAATAAAGCGTGGACGACGACCAATTCGATGCTCTGTGTGGGGCTTGATCCCGACCTTGATCGACTCCCTGATGGAATTCGACGCGATAACAACGGAATCGAAGATTTCTGTCGCGCAATTATTGAATCCACGGCTGACACCGCCTGCGCATTTAAACCACAGATTGCGCACTTTGCCGCTCGTGGTGCCGAAGTTCAACTCGAACGCATCTGCAAATTGATTCGTGAGAGCCACCCGAACACCACACTGATTTTGGATGCTAAACGTGGTGATATTGGCTCAACAGCCGAGTACTACGCGCAGGAAGCATTTGATCGTTACGGCGCACACGCGGTCACCGTGAACCCGTACATGGGCACAGACAGCATCGAGCCATTCTTGAAGCGTGGCGCTGCGATCGTGTTGTGTCGCACCTCGAATCTTGGTGGCAGCGAATTGCAAAACAAGTTGATTGATGGTGTGCCCGTTTATCAACACATCGCCCGCACCGCGGCTGAGTCGTGGTCAATGATGGGCGAAGTTGGGCTCGTTGTTGGCGCTACTTTCCCCGGCGAACTCGCCGAAGTGCGCGACATTGCTCCATCACTCCCCTTGCTAGTTCCCGGTGTAGGAGCCCAAGGCGGAGATATTGAAGCAACCGTGCGCGCAGGACGCGACTCCAATGGGCTTGGCATGATGATCAACTCTTCACGAGCAATTATCTACGCAAGCAACGGCAAGGACTTCGCCTCCCAGGCACGCGAGGTAGCGCTTGCTACTCGCGATGCCATCAATGCTGTGAGCTGATACTCGAATCAGAGGTGAAGTCGGGCGACCTGGATGATTCCGGGCTCAGCGGCGAGTTTGCTCACAACTTCATCGGGCACATGAATGTTTGTGGCCATCACCATCATCGCGGTGCCAGCAGCATCTGCACGGCCCACATCCATGTCCTCGATGTTCACGTTGGCCGCACCAAGGGTGACACCAACAAGACCAATTACACCTGGGCGGTCGTCGTTGCGAACGATCAACATGTTCTCAGATGGTGGCACACGCATGACATGGTCATCGATCATCACGATTCGTGCGTGTCGGCTCTGACTCGTAAGGGTTGCAGCAATTGAGTGCCCACCACCACGAATTGTCACAAGATTCTTGTACTCAGTGCCATCTTTAGAAGTTGAGTTCTTCACTTCAACACCACGCTGCTTAGCGATCTGCGGCGCATTCACGTATGTGACCTGCTCATCTCCGTTCGCACCGAAATAACCCTTTTGCGCACTGAGCGAAAGAAGACCGATGTCATAGCCACCGATTTCACCAGCTGCGTTGATCTCAAGAGTTGTGACCTTTGAACCATCAGATTCAATAAGGCTTGCAAATAGTCGCCCGAGGCGCTCCGCGAGAGGCAAGAAGGGCTTGATGGTTTCGTTTGCCTCTGCTGCGTTCACATTTACTGCAAACGGCACGAAGTCGCCAGCGAGCGCGAGCAACATCATGTCAGCAATCGTGTCACCGGCTTTGTCTTGTGCTTCGCGTGTACTCGCACCGAGGTGAGGCGCTACGACAATGTTTGGCAGTGTGAACAGTGGTGACTCGGTCGTCGGCTCTTTATTGAACACGTCAAGTGCTGCACCAGCGATCACGCCGTCTTTGAGTGCTTCGTAGAGAGCCTCTTCGTCCACGATGCCACCGCGCGCCACGTTGATTACACGTAGTTCAGGCTTTGCCTTTTTTAATAAGTCCCGACCAATGAGTCCGAGTGTCTCTTTCGTTTTTGGCAAGTGAACAGTGAGAAAATCAGCACGCGCAACGAGTTCATCCAGCGATACTGCCTCAACACCCATCTCACGAGCGCGTTCCTCAGAGATATACGGGTCATAGGCGATCACTCGCATCGCAAATCCCGCGGCTCGCTCTGCAACCAACTTGCCGATTCGACCAAGACCAACAATTCCCAATGTCTTTTCCGCGAGTTCAACACCTTCCCATTTGCTGCGCTCCCATCGACCAGCAACAAGTGCAGCATGTGCTTGGGGAATATTGCGCGCAACGGAGAGCAGAAGTGCCATGGTTTGTTCTGCCGCTGAAATGATGTTTGATGTTGGCGCATTGACCACCATCACGCCGCGATTGGTCGCAGCTTCAACATCCACGTTGTCGAGCCCGACGCCCGCGCGTCCCACAACCTGAAGATCCGGTGCGGCGGCGATGGCTTCGGCATCCACATTCGTAGCTGAGCGAATGATCAGTGCATTCACCCCAGGTAGTGCGGCAAGGAATTGCTCACGAGAAAGTTCCGTTTGTACATCCACTTCGTGACCCGCCAAGCGCAGCCGGTCAAGGCCGCCTTGGGCGATTTCTTCGGTTACCAGGATGCGCGCCATAGGTCTTTAATCATTGTGGGTCTCGGCCCCTAAACAGAAACGGAATAGACAATTCGCTAAGCGATGGACTCTGATGGAGCCATGGCATTTCAGTTTTTATCCCCGGAATGGGTCGCAGCGGCCCAGGAGATACGCGGGCGCTTTGAATCACGACTGGGTCGAATCGATACTCCAGTTCGGATCAACCACGTGATCACGGGCACACCGTTTGGGGATGATGGCACAGTGCTAGCCCACATGGACACCGCAGATGGCACGTTGCTACTGGATCTTGGCGCTATCGCCGACGCGGACGCCACCGTCACGGCCGATTACGAAACGGCAAAAAACATTCTGCTCTCAAGTGACCCTCAGTTGACTCTGCACGCGATGCTTACGGGCAAGCTGAAAATCGAGGGTGACTCCCAGAAGGTTTTGTCACTTCAATCCCACATTGGGCAGTTTGACGGTGCTCAAGAAATCGCAGAAGAATTGCTTAGCGAATTGCGGGCTATTACTGACTAGACCGTCTCGTGGCCGGGCTGGCGCTGAGCCATCGGTGTCGACCGTGTGAAACTCGCGATGAACACCCCGATGGCGGCCGCCACTGCTCCTGACGCGAGAGCATATGCATAGCTAGGAATTGCACCATGACTGAGAGTGGACTCATGAATTGCAATCATGACGGTTGAGCCCATCACCGCACCTATCTGTACGATCAGCTGCTGCATTGCACCTGCTACGCCGAGATCATCGTCAGGAACCGAGTTAGCAACGAGGGATGTCAATGCTGGTGATGAAATCCCAGTTCCAATACCGGTGAGCATCAGTCCAACAATCACATACCAGTTAGAAACTCCCTTGTCGATGAACGCCATCCATGAAAGTGAAAGCACCACGAGGCTGATTCCCATCATGCCTGCGATGCGCTCGCCAATTCGCATGGTGACATGACTCATAAGCGGCGCAGCGAACCCAAAGCTAAGCGGGCGGGCGATAATCAAAAGCGAGATATGTCCAGCTGTCATCCCGACTCCAGACGAGCCAAGCATCTGGGGAATCAATACGAAACCACCCATGTACGCATAGGTAGAGAATGTTTGTGCGCCCATCGCGCACATCAGATTTCTCTTGCGCAACCAACTAAGCGGCATTAACGGCGACTCGGCACGAGCCTCAACCCTGAAGAACAAGGCCAAACTAAGAACACCGGCGAGGAAACCTCCGATAATCACCGGACTTGTCCAACCCCAACCATTTCCACGGTTGATAGCAAGCAAGATGAGCATTGCCCCAAAACCAAGTGTTAGCGATCCCTTGATATCGAATTTCACTACTCGCGCACGCGGTGTTTCTGGCAACAGTTTGAAAGACGCCAAAGTGCCAATGACTAGAAGTGGCGACTGCACAGCAAAAATCACACGCCAACCGACTGAATCGACCAGCGGACCACCTAGGACTACACCAACAACAGGCGCCATCGTTGTTGCAAAACTCCAATAACTGAGTGGCTTCACGCGTTCATTGGGCCCAAACAACCTGTTGATGTATGCCATGGCAGATGGACCAGTAGCTGCGCCAGCGGTTGCTGCAAGTGTGCGGAACAAAATCAGCGACCACGCGTTCCAAGACACCACCGACAGCACCGAGAAAAAAGTTGCAAAAGTCATACCGAGCACAAACACGCGCTTGTGTCCCCAAAGGTCACCAGCTTTCCCATATGCCGGGCCGACTACACCAAATGCAAGCATCGGGGCAGTGAACACCCAGCTCAAAATGAATGCTGTGGTGTTTAGATCCTTTGCAATGGTGTCGAGCGAGACCACGAGCAAGGTCATTGGAAACGACACGGTAAATAGACAAGAGAGAATCACGATGAGCGTTGCCCATGATCGTGTTATGCCGACCTTGCGGGCCACCCGATGCGCAAAGAGTGTTGGCCATGGGACTACACCGACCTCATCAACTCC
>JBIIRE010000033.1:0-14422 GCA_044341655.1 Ilumatobacteraceae bacterium
CAGCCAACCCAACCGGACCCATTGCACCAACAACTCCCTACGTGGACCCGAAGCGTGCTTGATGCGTGGGTGCGCAAAGCATTAAGTGACGCTGATGATTCGCGTCCCGTCACTGCCCACTCGGGTGTTTTGCCACACTTTCCAAAGCTCGACGGCACCGATATGAACGCGAGCTTTGGTTGGCGCCACGGCAGTTATCGAGACATCAACGCACTCGCTGAACGGCTGCCCAAGTTGACCAAGTTTGTCTCCGGATTCGGAGCCCAATCGGCGCCAAGTGACGCCGCATTTATTGACATCAAGTCGTGGCCACAGCTTGATTGGGACACTGTTTCAGAACGCTTTGGAATGCAGCGTGATGCATTCGAGCGCTTCGTACCAGCTTCGGAACACCCCAACTACGCGTCGTGGGCGACCGCCACTCAGGAGTACCAAGCGGAGCTTTTAAAGCATCACATTGAGGCACTACGCAGGATCAAATATTCACCAAATGGCGGATTCTGTTTCCTCATGCTGGCCGATGCACAGCCGTGCATTGGATACGGCATCTATGACCACAGCCGTGTGCCAAAACGTGCAGTTGAGGTAGTTCGGGCTGCTTGTGCCGAGGTGATCGTCACGGCTGAGGTACCAAGTGAGCATGCTCTTGGTACCGAGTTTGTAACGGACATTCACGTGGTAAGTGACCTACCTGATGCAATCACGGAAGCCACAGTTACTGCCACTCTCACCTGGTCCAGCGGCACTCGATCTTGGGCGTGGGAAGGCCCGGTAGAGGCAGATGTATGCGCAAAAGTTGGTTCAATTGCTCTGGTTATTTCTACTGCTGGTGATGCGCGATTAGATCTGCACCTCAACGGTGCTGGCGTGGATGCGCGTAACAGTTACGAATTTGTTGTGCGCTGAGCGCAAAGATCAGTCAGCGCGTGCAGAAGTTTTGCGGTTTTTGAACTTCGCCTTGCGATAGTCCTTGTTCATCAGAGCAATGACATCGATAGAGATTGACTTCGGGCACGCAGCTTCACACTCACCGTGATTGGT
Source organism: Ilumatobacteraceae bacterium (assembly GCA_044341655.1). Classification (GTDB taxonomy): domain Bacteria; phylum Actinomycetota; class Acidimicrobiia; order Acidimicrobiales; family Ilumatobacteraceae; genus CAIYHK01. Next base: position 1,042 of record JBIIRE010000033.1, read on the forward strand.
GCAAGATCCGAAGTAATCGTCCATGGTTTCAACCATCGCTTCAACGCGCGAGTAACGCTCGGCCTGTCCCTGCGGAAGCAAGTTGAGGTGAGAGATCTTCGCGGCAGTGAAAAGATTTGCCGCACCGTTGGGGCAAGCAGCAACACACGCACCGCAACCGATGCACTCGGCAGAGTCCATGGCGGCGTCAGAGACGGGCTTCGGAATTGGAATGAGGTTCGCATCTGGCGCTCCACCGGTTGGAGCGGTGATGAAACCACCAGCTTCAATGATGCGGTCGAAAGCCGAGCGATTAACCATCAAGTCCTTGATGATTGGAAAAGCAGACGCCCTCCAAGGCTCGATCACAATCTGGTCACCACTTTGAAACTTGCGCATGTGTAACTGGCAGGTGGCGGTTGACTTTTGCGGGCCATGTGCTTGGCCGTTGATCATCAATGAACAGGTTCCGCAAATGCCTTCACGGCAGTCGTGGTCGAATGTGACAGGCTCACGACCCTCGGTGATTAGACGCTCATTCAAAATGTCGAGCATTTCCAGGAACGACGCTTCATCGCTTATCTGATCAATCAGATATGTCTCAAAGCGACCGCGTTCGTTTGGACCAGCTTGGCGCCAAATTTTCAGTGTGATGTCATTTAGATGATTGCTCACTTGTAGCTCCTCGTTGCGAGGTGGACTGTTTCGTAATTCAGGTCTTCGACATTGCGGATCGCCTTCATCGGGTCACCGGTCCATTCCCAAGCCGCCACGTGACAGAAGTTGTCGTCGTCACGTTGTGCTTCGCCGTCATCGGTCTGATACTCGGCACGGAAATGACCGCCACAGCTTTCGTTGCGGTCCAATGCGTCGCGACACATCAGCATTCCAAGCTGGATGAAGTCGTCGACACGACCGGCCTTTTCAAGGGTTTGGTTCATTGACTCCCCGTCACCAGTTACGCGAAGGTCAGTCTTGAATTCCTCATACAGCGGCTCTAGATCGCTGAGGGCTTTTTGCAGACCTTCAGCGGTGCGTTCCATTCCGCAGTAGTCCCAGATGATCTTTCCGAACTTGCGGTGGAACCAGTCAGGTGACCGTGAGCCCTTGATGTTCAGATAGCCCTGGAAACGATTGCGAGCATCCTCTTCGGCTTTCTTGAACTCCGGATGATTGGTGTCTGGAGTGCCTTGGTTGAGCATCGGAGCCAAGTAATTACCAATTGTGTACGGCAATACGAAGTAGCCATCTGCAAGACCTTGCATCAAAGCGGAAGCTCCGAGTCGGTTAGCGCCGTGGTCGGAGAAGTTCGCTTCGCCCGCTGCATACAAACCAGGAATGGTGGTCATCAACTCGTAGTCAACCCAGAGGCCGCCCATTGTGTAGTGCGAGGCGGGATAGATGCGCATGGGCACTTCGTAAGGATTCTCTCCAGCGATGCGCTCATACATCTCGAACAAGTTTCCATAACGCTCGGCAACTACATCCTTGCCGAGGCGATTGATCGAGTCTGAGAAGTCCAGATACACACCGTTCTTCAGCGGCCCAACGCCACGACCATCGTCAACGGCACGCTTTGCCGCACGCGATGAGATGTCACGTGGCGCGAGGTTGCCAAACGATGGATAGAGCCGTTCGAGGTAGTAGTCACGATCTTCTTCAGGGATCTGATCAATCGGACGTGTCTCGTTCTGCTTTTTCGGCACCCACACGCGACCGTCGTTACGAAGCGACTCGGACATAAGGGTCAACTTGGACTGCGACTCATCACTTTGTGGAATACAAGTGGGGTGAATCTGTGTGTAACACGGGTTGGCGAAGAATGCGCCCTTGCGGTGCGCACGCCAAGTGGCGGTCACGTTGCAAGCCATCGCGTTGGTACTGAGGAAGAACACGTTGCCGTAGCCACCAGTGGCCAGCACAACTGCGTGCGCCGAATGAGAGGAAATCTCACCGGTCATCAGATCGCGCACCACGATGCCCGAGGCCCGACCATCGATCACGACCACATCAACTAGTTCTGTGCGGTTGAACAAGCGAACGCCACCAAGACCGATCTGGCGCGCCAACTGCTGGTAGGCACCAAGCAGAAGTTGCTGGCCAGTCTGACCGCGGGCGTAAAAAGTACGGCTGACCTGGGCGCCACCGAACGAACGGTTGTCCAAAAGACCACCGTATTCGCGGGCAAAAGGAACACCTTGGGCAACCATCTGGTCGATGATGTTCACTGAAACTTCGGCGAGACGATGCACGTTGCTTTCACGTGAGCGGAAGTCGCCGCCTTTTACGGTGTCGTAGAAAAGCCGATGAACGGAGTCACCATCGCCGCGATAGTTCTTGGCGGCATTGATGCCACCTTGAGCTGCGATCGAGTGTGCACGGCGTGGTGAATCGTGGAACGTAAACGCATCAACTTGATACCCGAGTTCGGCAAGCGTGGCGGCAGCGCTTGCACCAGCGAGTCCGGTGCCGACAACAATCACTTTGAACTTGCGCTTGTTGTTCGGGTTAACAAGCTTTACGTCAGCTTTGTAGTTGTTCCATTTGTCTTCAATTGCGCCTTGTGGCGCTTTTGAGTTGAGTCTTGAGTCAGTGGTCATTTCTGTTTCCTTCTTCCTCAGCCGACGATTCCTGCCATAACGGCAACGGGGAACGAGATGTTGCCAACGACAACCACGGTGGCAAAGCCACCAGCGAATGCGCGACGCCACTTGTTGAAACGTGGGTTGTTCCAACCGAGCGACTGGAAGATGCTCCACGAACCGTGGAATAAATGGATTCCAAGCAACACGTTGGCGATGATGTAGAAAACCGCAACGACTGGTCGGTCAAAGCTCCGAACCACGTTGTCGTAAACCTCTGCACGAACAAATTCACCGTCTGCGCCCACAGTGTTCACTGTGCCGAACGTGAGGTCCAAAAGGTGCCACACGAGGAACGCTATGACCACCAAGCCCGACAACCGCATTGAGCGACTTGCGAAACTTGCCACTTGATAGTCGCGTGCGCTCTGGTACTTAACAGGGCGCGCATGACGATTGAGTCGGGTGAGTGTCAATGCGGCATGGAGATGCAGTACGAGCATCGTGATAAGCCCGCCGCGCAAAATCCAAAGCACCGCTTCTTTGGGTGCCAGCGGATAGAGAAGCTTCTTTAGAAACTCCGCGTACTTATTGAGGTCGTCCGCACCCTGATACATCTTCAGGTTGCCGATCATGTGGAAAAGGACAAAGCCCATCATTCCAATGCCCGTGATTGCCATCACGTACTTCTTTCCCACTGCCGTGGAATAGAGGTCCAAAAGGAATGGACGGCGCTTCTTTGCCCTTGTGGCGGTGCCCGTTACGGGTCCGCGGCTGTTCAAGACTTGTGCCATAGCAAGAATTGACGGTAGCGGGGAAAGGCCCAAGTTCGGGTATTTCGTACGGGGCGTGTCAGATTTCCTACACTCGTAGCCGATTACACATCAGGGTGCCAATGAGATAACGGCTCGGCGACACCCCCTAAGACAACGGAGAACAACCCCGTGCTTTCAATATTTGCTGCTGAAGGTGGCTACCAGGAGTTCGTATTGAAGGGAGGCGAGTGGGCAGTTCTGTTTCTCTCAGTTGCCGCTGCCCTTCTTGCGCTTGCTGTCGGCTTCTTCCTCGTCAAGTCCGTAATGGCCGCCGATGAGGGAACCCCGAAAATGAAGGAAATTGCCGCGGCAATTCAAGAGGGTGCTTTGGCTTACCTAAAGCGTCAGTTCAAGACGATCGCGGTCATTCTCGTGCCACTGGCTGCGATTGTGTTTCTGACATCGACTGCGATCAAAAAACCAGACGGCACCGAAGCACTTGACTTTGCTCAAGCCGGACTGTGGCGCACCATCGCCTTCATCCTTGGATGTGTTGCTTCTGGCCTCACTGGCTACATCGGTATGACACTCGCCACACGTGGCAATGTGCGCACCGCAGCAGCCGCTCTCACTAATTCCATGCCCCGCGCGCTCACGGTTGCTTTCCGCACCGGCGGTGTCGCTGGCATGTTCACCGTGGGCCTTGGTCTTCTTGGCGCCACCGTGATCATCATGATCTTCCAAAACACCTCAAGCGTGATCTTGGTTGGATTCGGCTTTGGTGGTTCATTGCTCGCACTGTTCCTCCGCGTCGGTGGTGGCATCTTCACCAAGGCAGCTGACGTGGGTGCAGACCTCGTGGGCAAGGTTGAAGCTGGCATCCCAGAAGACGACCCGCGAAACCCGGCAACCATCGCCGACAACGTTGGTGACAACGTTGGTGACTGCGCTGGTATGGCCGCTGACCTTTTCGAGTCCTACGAAGTCACACTCGTTGCCTCGATCATTCTCGGTGTTGCCGCGTTCAACTCGATTGGCGCCAACCCGGCGCTTGGTCTTGTGTTCCCGCTCGCAGCCCGCGCAATCGGTGTGGTTGCATCAATCGCTGGCGTTTTCGCCGTGAAGGCAAAAGAGGGCGAGACCAACGCTCTGCGCCCGATCAACAAGGGCTTCCTTGTGGCTGGATCTCTCACCCTTATTGGAACCCTGATCCTTGCGCTCACTTATGTGGGTAACGAGCAGGCGAATGCTGGTTGGAAGTGCTTCGGTGCAGTGGCAATTGGTTTGGTGCTCGCGCAACTCGTGAGCCGCCTCACCGAGTACTACACAGGCACTCACTTCTCCCCCGTTAAGGAAATTGCCGCCTCAGCGGAAACTGGCCCGGCCACCGTGGTGCTCTCTGGTACCTCAGCTGGTCTTGAAAGCTCGGTGTACGCAGTGGTTTCAATTGCAGTTGCAATCGGTGTTGCTCTTGCACTCGGTGACGGCAACCTCACCTTCTCGCTCTACCTTGTCGCACTTTGCGGCATGGGCATGCTCGCCACCACAGGTGTAATCGTGTCTGAGGACACCTTTGGCCCCGTATCGGACAACGCCGCAGGAATTGCGGAAATGTCGGGCGAGTTCCATGGTGAGCCACAAAAGATCATGGTTGCGCTCGATGCGGTCGGGAACACCACAAAGGCAGTAACTAAGGGCTTTGCAATTGGTTCAGCTGTTATTGCTGCAGTTGCGTTGTTCGCCTCGTTCATCGAAACTGCTGGCGCAGAGCTCGGTGTAGTTGCTGACAACTTGAAAGACGGAGTCTACAAGGCGCCAGAGCTTGCAATCAACGTTGCTGATCCCAAGGTGTTCATTGGACTCCTCATCGGTGGTGCCGTACCGTTCCTCTTCTCAGCACTTGCAATTCGTGCGGTAAGTCGTACCGCGGGCGTCGTGGTGCAAGAAGTGCGTAATCAGTTCGCTGACGGTGGAATCATGGCCGGCACAAAGAAGCCGGACTACGCACCAGTGATTGACATCTGTACTGCAGCGTCGTTGCGTGAACTCACAACACCTGCACTGCTTGCAGTTCTCACACCCGTGATCATCGGATTCGGTATCGACTGGAAGGCGCTTGGAGCATTCCTCGCAGCCGTTATTCTCACCGGCCAGCTCATGGCCAACTACCTCAGCAACGCAGGTGGTGCATGGGACAACTCCAAGAAGTACATCGAAGATGGTCACCATGGCGGCAAGGGCTCTGAGGCCCACAAGGCTGCCGTTATTGGCGACACAGTCGGTGACCCATTCAAGGACACCGCCGGCCCCGCCCTCAACCCGCTGATCAAGGTGATGAACCTTGTTTCGCTGTTGGTACTCCCAGCGATCATCTCCACTGCCGACAACAACGGTGCCCGCTATGCAATTGCTGGTGCTGCACTTGTGGTGCTGATCGCCTCGATCATCTACTCGAGTCGCAAGACAGAGGGCATCACAGCATCGGCGTAACGCCTAGTGTGAGCATCTGATGCTCGCATTATTCAACATTGAACAATGGCTGCAAGACGGGGGAATCTTCCTTCTTGCGGCCATTGTTTTTGCCGAGAGTGGATTGTTCTTCGGATTCTTTCTGCCCGGTGATTCGCTGCTTTTCATTGCTGGTTTTTTAAGTTCCGACACCGGTGGCGGCCACCTCCCCGCCCTACCCATCGTTGCTCTCGTAACCGTGATAGCTGCGATTGTCGGTGACCAAGTTGGCTATTGGTTCGGGGCCAAAGTCGGACCAGCAATTTTCGACAAACCTCAATCACGTTTCTTCAATCCAGCACATGTTCAGCGTGCGCATGCGTTCCTTGAAAAGTACGGTCCGCGCACGATTGTGCTCGCTCGCTTCGTTCCAATCGTGCGCACCTTCGCACCAATTGTCGCTGGCGTTGGCAAAATGAATTACCGCACTTTCGTCGTGTACAACATCGCCGGCGGCATTCTTTGGGGTGCGGGAGTCACATCGCTTGGCTACTTCCTCGGCGAGATCAACTTTGTTAAGGAAAACATCGAAATCGCAATCATTGCAATAGTTTTTGTTTCTGTTCTTCCCGTCGTGTTCGAACTTTGGAAACACCGCCGCGAGGTGGCTGAAGCAGTTGACGAGCTGACCTGATGGTTAAGTATCTAAGCCTTGACTGGATCGACTCACTTTCCACCGTCGTTGCTGCCGATGACAACCTGAAGCAACACGCAGCGGGGCTCAATGTGGGAATCACCCAGGTGGTCACGGACTGCCCAGATGGCACCGTGACCTATCACCTTCAGGTTCGTGCTGGTGAGGTGGCCTTTGGCGTTGGCCCAGCAGATCCTGAGCATGTCCGTTTTGAACAGTCCTGGGATACCGCCGTCGGTGTCGCCACGGGCACTATCAATGCCCAAAATGCCTTCATTAGCGGGCAAATCCGGCTTTATGGGGACCGAATGCTCCTATTAGAGGCTCAGGGCGTCTTAGGCGCACTAAACGGTGTTTTCGACCAAGTACGAGCCGACACTGACTATGGCGTCTGAGCGCCTTTAAAGCGCCTTTCAGGGCACGACCAGCCGAGGCTGGATCAGATCAGTCCGAGGTCACGAACCGCGTCGCGCTCGCCCTCGAGCTCAGCCACGGACTTGTCAATTCGATCGCGACTGAAGGCATCAATCTCAAGATCCTGAACAATCTCGTACTGACCATCGGTGCACACACACGGGAACGATGAGATCAGGCCTTCAGGAACTCCGTAGCTGCCATCCGAAGGCACTGCCATCGATACCCAAGTATCTGGCGCGGTACCAAGCACCCAGTCATGAATGTGGTCGATTGCTGCGTTAGCCGCCGACGCAGCCGACGAGAGGCCGCGTGCTTTGATAATTGCCGCTCCGCGCTGAGCAACTGTTGGGATGAAATCGTTTTCAATCCAAGCCTGATCGTTGACCGCTGCTGCGGCATTCTTGCCATCAACCGCACAATGGAACAGGTCTGGGTACTGGCTTGCAGAGTGGTTGCCCCAGATGGTCATCTTCTTTACGGCAGTGACGGGCTTATTCAACTTCTGAGCAATTTGGGTAACCGCGCGATTGTGGTCAAGGCGGGTCATGGCCGTGAATTGGCATGGATCAATGCCCTTTGCATTGCTCATTGCGATGAGAGCGTTCGTATTGGCCGGATTTCCCACAACCAGAACCTTGATGTTCTTTTTCGCCGAGCGAGCAATTGCCTCGCCTTGGGGTTTGAAGATTCCACCGTTGGCGCTCAAAAGATCGGCGCGCTCCATGCCGTCCTTGCGCGGCATTGCCCCCACGAGAAGCGCTACATCGGCATCACCGAATGCAACGTTCGGGTCGTCACTCATCTCAACACCTGCAAGCAACGGAAATGCGCAGTCATCGAGTTCCATCTTCACGCCACCGAGGGCGCCGAGAGCTGGGGTCACTTCGAGAAGCTGCAAGATGACCGGAGTATCCGGTCCGAGCATCGCGCCTGAGGCGATTCGGAATAGGAGGCTGTAACCAATTTGGCCAGCCGCACCAGTAACTGCAACACGTACGGGGGTAGTCATGGGCTTAAGCGTATTTCGCTAGCCCCTTCCCTGCCTAGCCCACAGACAGAATCAACCGCCAGTGGTAGTGGTTGTTGGCTCGGTCGTTGTGGTTGAGGAACCAGCGAGCAGGTTTAGAGCCACAAATTTGTTGATGGCATCGGCATAAACCTTCTTCATGTTGTCACCTAAGTGCACCCCGTCGCTGGACAGCCCAGAACTGCTCTCATCGGCGATCTTGAACCAGTCGAGCACCTTTACGTTCGGGTACTTAGCGGGCATTGCCCGGATCAATTCGTTTGTTGAGTCCTGCCAACCGCGTTCAGGTACGTGAATTGTGAGTAGAACAACAAGGCGAACATCCGCAAGTGGTTTGACTAATGCATCCAAAGTTTCTTGGTCGGTGCCGTTGTTGGTTCCAAGGTGCACCACAACAACGGACCCCAAGCGCTTGATGGCTCCAAGGTAGGCAGTGATCTCAACGCCACCGAGGAATTGTCGATTCACTTTTGCATCAACAGTGAAACCGAATTCGGCGAGTTGGCTTGCCGCTCCAGCCATCACTGAATCACCAATTGCAAGTTTGTCAATTGCTTCTTTGTTGATCGTTGTGGTGGTCCCGCCCGGGGTAGTTGTCGACGATCCACCTTCTGCGGTGGTTGTTGGCCCAACCGAAGTGATGTCATCTTCGCCTTCTTTGATACCCGCTTCAATTCCAGTCACCTTCACGCTTGCGGTCGCAAGTGATGCAATTGAATATGCAAACGCGAGGCACATAACCAGCCCTGCGCTGAGAACCACACGTCTTGCGGCCAGATCGTGTGACATGGTGTCGCGGAGGCGTTCAAGGGATGAACCAAACTCACGCCGACGTACCGGCATTTCAATGAAACGGTACGAGGCCTCGGTGACTGCCAGTGACACGATCATCAAGGTGACAAACTCAGCCAGTGTCAGAGGCTTGCCAGCAAGTTTGCGATAGAACTGAAAAATCGGCCAGTGGTACAAATACAAACCGTACGAACGCTGCCCGAGATAGACGAGTACTTGATTGCCAATCACCTTGTGACCAAGCAAGGTCTCCGGATGGGTTACTGCAGCAATGGCAACCACAGTTGCAAGCCCAACAATTAGAAATCCGCCACGGAACAAAAGGTCGTATCCGCGTGTTCCTTCTGGCCCACCTTCGACCACGAGTCGAAATTGCAACATCAACACCGCGAGCAAGACCAGCGAGCAAACGCCCGCTATGTCGAATGCGCGTCCAGCGTTACGAGCACGTGACCGCGCAATGGTCCATGGCTGCCAAAACATCGCTAGTGCTGCACCAAGCAAGATTCCTGAGAATCGGCTAAACGATCCGAGGTAGAGAAAATCGATCCGTGAGATGCTCCGACCAAAGAGCGCAAAGTACTGCTCTGGATTTGGATCTCCGTTTGGTGTCGACAGCGGACCACTTCTATAGAAGAAGGCAGTGAAGGCGGAGATAGAAACTGCACCACCAATCAACCACAGGCCCACACGTGGCAAGTATTTGCGACCCGCAAGCACAGCAAACATCACTAGCGGCCAGATCAGATAGAACTGCTCCTCAACTGCGAGTGACCAAAGGTGACGCAATGGCACGAACGCGGTCGATGAGAAATAAGAAGTGCCTGTGAACGCCTGGAACCAGTTCGAAACATAAGTCGCACCGGCAACCACATCTCCACGCAAAGCGCCGACTTCGTCGTGGTTGAACAACGACGTATACAGAGTGACTCCAACGAGCATTGTGATCAGTGCCGGCAGGAGACGCTTTGCCCGACGACGCCAAAAATCTCGCAGACTCACGCCACCAGTGCGCTGCCGCTCGGCGATGAGAAGCATCGTGATCAGATACCCACTGATCACAAAGAAAACTTCGACGCCAAGGAATCCAGCTCCAAGCCAATTGTGATTGGCGTGGTACACGATCACTGCGATTACCGCGAGTGCCCGCAGCCCATCAAGGCCCGGAAAGTAAGGAATTCGAAGTCGTGCCTCGGTTGAGTCGTTCACGACAGTGGCAACCCCAGGTTGGCGTACACCTCGCGCGTGGCTGTTGAACGATTCATTGTGTAGAAGTGAAGACCCGGAGCGCCACCAGATAGAAGTTCGGCGCACAATTCGGTAGCTGCAGCCACCCCGATTCGTTGCACTTCATCGCCATCAGCGGCAGCCAGCTTCTCCTCTAACCATTTGGGAAACACAGCACCAGATAATTCCGCCATGCGTTTTACCTGTGCGTTATTCGTAACTGGCATGATCCCTGGAACTATCGGCTTATCAACGCCAAGAGCTTTTAGTTCATCAACCATCGTGAAGTAGTGGTGTGCTTCAAAGAAGAACTGAGTGATCGCAAAATCGGCAACGGTTAGTTTTGCTGCGAGGTGATGCCGATCGTTGATTCGCGATTCGGATTTTGGGTGACACTCTGGGTGTGCCGCCACACCGATACTGAAACTTCCTCGTTCAGCAATCTGTTCTACGAGCTCAATCGCGTGTCGGTAGTCCGACGGTTTGTGATCCATGGGATCTGCAGGTTGATCACCACCGAGAGCAAGAATATTTTCGACACCGACACCTTCGTACTGATCGAGTATCTCGTCGATTTCGTTGCGCCTGTGCCCTACGCATGTGAGATGTGCCATCGGCGTGATCGCAGATTCCTTACGGATCCGAGCCACTAGATCATGAGTAAGACTCCGAGTAGTACCACCTGCACCATAAGTAATTGACACAAAACTTGGTGCCAACAGGGCAAGTTCGGCGATGGTCTGCTCAAGTACACCCGTGGCGGCATCGGTCTTGGGAGGAAAGAACTCGAATGAGAAAGTTCGTCCAGCATGAAGAAGGTCTGCGATACGAGCCATGGCTTGGTCAAGGTTAGGTCAAAGACCCCCACTGTGGCCTGCGTGAAGTTCAGTGTCTGAAATGTCGGGTGCCCGTAAAGACCATTGCAATTCCGTGTTCGTTCGCAGCCTCTATGGATTCCGCATCACGAACTGAGCCACCAGGCTGAATAACTGCCGTCACGCCAGCGGCTGCAAGGGTATCGATCGAATCACGGAACGGGAAGAATGCATCCGAGGCACAGACCGAACCTGAGGCTCTTTCACCTGCACGGTTAATCGCAATACGAACTGCATCCACACGATTTGTTTGCCCGCCACCGAGCCCCACAGCTACTGAGTCATTCGCCAACGTGATCGCATTGGACCAAACCGAGGCACACACCTTCCATGCGAGGTCAAGAGCTTCCCATTCCTTTGCAGTTGGCTCACGCTTGGTAACAACTTCGAATGAGCTGCGCTGTTCGTTCACTGGGTCAGTTGTCTGCACGAGCACTCCACCGTCAATGCTGCGCACAGAGAATGGCAATTCGTTGTAAGGGGCAGGTGCCACCAATACTCGCAAGGCAGGCTTCTTTCGAAAAACCTCCAGCGCTTCGGTGCTGTATGACGGCGCAATTACAACTTCGGTGAACACTTGCGAAATCGCATTGGCTGTATTGGCATCTACTTCCCGGTTTATTGCAACGATGCCTCCAAAGGCACTTACGGGATCAGCATCAAAAGCAGATTGGTAAGCGTCCAATGCTGAATCAGCAAATGCCACACCGCACGGGTTCGCGTGCTTGATGATCACAGCTGCTGGTTGCACAAACTTGTGTACCAATTGCCATGCGGCTTCGCCATCAAGAACATTTAGGTACGACATCTCTTTGCCGTTCAATTGCTCTGCTTTGTCCCACCAGCTCTGCGCGCCTGACACTGTGTATCTAGCACCCGCTTGGTGGGGATTTTCACCGTAACGCAAGGTTGCAGCTTTCTCAGCCACAAGAGTCAGAGTCTGTGGCATTTCTTCTTCATCAGTCATCCAGCGTGCCACTTCGACGTCGTACGCGGCAGTGGTCACAAACGCCTTCCGGGCAAGCTCGCGTCGCAGAGCAAGATCAAACTGGTTGTTGCGGATCGCATCAACTACACGTTGATAGTCAGCGGGATCAACAACCACACCTACGTGTGCATGATTTTTTGCTGCCGCACGGACCATTGCTGGCCCGCCAACATCAATCAGTTCAATCGAAGGGTTCGAGTTGAACGGATAAAGGTTCACAACAACGAGAGCTATCGGCTCGATGTCGTGCTTCTCAAGATCGGCACGATGCTCTGGATCTGCAACATCAGCGAGGATTCCACCGTGCACCTTTGGATGCAAAGTGACCACACGGTGTCCAAGGATCGCTGGGTAACCGGTTACATCAGCGACATCGGTGACAGGCATTCCTGCTTCAGCAATTGCCTTTGCAGTTCCACCGCTGGAGAGAAGATCCCAGCCCAGTTCGTAGAGGCCCTTGGCGAGTTCCACCACTCCTGTCTTGTCAAATACCGACAGCAGTGCACGGGGCATTGCATCTCCTTCAGATCAGATTGAAAACCAATTTACTCTCGGTCATCTTTAGCCTCGCACTGAAATTGCTTTCTGGACGAGTATCTTTTCATTTTGTGAACGAGCGTTCCGGATGGACCTTCCTCAGTAATCACGCGCATGTTCTTGTCTGCCTCGCTCGTGATCCTGACCTGCGCGAGAGTGAGATCGCAGATCTTGTCGGCATCACCGAACGCACAACTAGGGGAATCATCGCCGACCTTGAAGAGGCCGGGGTGCTCAGCATCACAAAAATCGGGCGTCGTAATTCCTATGACCACACGCGCCCCAATCGGCACCGCACTTCGCGAGGTCATAAGTGGCAAGAGCATTGTCTTGCTAGTTGGTGGCCTTCTGATCGGTGGTGTAGCTGCAGCCGAAACACTGAGCCCGGTAAAGCCGTTATTCATCGACCTATTCACTGGCTTTCTTGTTCTGTTTCTCCTTGATCTCGGCGCCACAGCGGGTCGACGATTCGGAGATCTGCGCCATTACGGATTCAGACTGGTGGTCTTCGCGATTGGAATTCCGTTGGTCTTTGGTTCACTGGGAACGCTTTTTGGGGTCCTCGCGGACATGTCAACTGGTGGTGCAGCAGTGATTGGCGCGATGGCTGCGAGCGCTAGTTACATTGCCGCACCAGCGGCAGTTCGGGTTGGCATTCCCCAAGCCAACCTTGGTGTCTGTCTTGGCGCGTCACTGGCCGTGACGTTTCCGTTCAACCTGGTGATCGGGATTCCGCTATACAGCAAGATCGCCGCGTTGGTCTCCTAGCGAAGACCCGCCACGATCTCTGCCATCAACGAACCGGCTTCAGTTGGGTTGAGTCCAACCTTCACACCAGCTGCACGCAGTGCGTCCATTTTGCCTTGGGCTGTTCCTTTGCCACCTGACACGATTGCGCCGGCGTGGCCCATCTTCTTGCCTGCAGGAGCAGTTACACCGGCGATGTAAGCACTCATCGGCTTGGTCACGTTCTTCTTGATGAACTCGGCTGCTTCTTCTTCGGCCGAACCACCGATTTCTCCGATCATGATGATCGCGTGGGTCTCGGGGTCCTTTTCAA
>JBIIRE010000026.1:0-16086 GCA_044341655.1 Ilumatobacteraceae bacterium
CTTGGGTCGCGTGGTGGTTGAAAAATTGACCGCTGAAGGCGCAATCGTGCATTCACCTAGAAGCGTCGAAGTAGACCTCACCAAAGTTGGCTCGGCTGAGAAATACTTCGCACAAATATCACCGAGTCATGTGATTCACCTTGCGGCGCGCGTGGGAGGTATCGGCTACAACCAAGTAGCACCCGCTCCGTTGTATCTCGACAATCTCCTAATGGGCACGTACGTGATTGAGGCCGCACGAGCCACCGGTGTGGAAAAAACTGTTCTCTTGGGAACGGTGTGTTCTTATCCAAAATTCACCCCAGTGCCCTTTAATGAAAAGTCGTTGTGGGACGGCTACCCCGAGGAGACAAACGCCCCTTACGGCATCGCCAAGAAAGCGCACCTCATTCATGCTCAAGTAAATGCGCAGCAATATGGCCAGCGCTTCGCTTATCTGATCCCCACCAACCTTTATGGCCCAGGTGACAAGTTCCATCCATCGGTCTCACATGTGATTCCTGCGTTGATCAAGAAGTGTGTTGAGGCCAAAGAGTCTGGTGCCCGCACAATCGATGTCTGGGGCACAGGAAGCGCGAGTCGTGAGTATCTATATGTGCACGACGCTGCCGACGCAATCGTGCGTGCTGCCGAAATCCACGAGGGCCATGAGCCGATCAACCTCGGTAATGATCATGAGATCACAATCAAGGAAACTGTCGAGACCGTGGCACGACTCGTTGGCTTTAGCGGCGATCTTGTCTGGGACTCAACGAAACCCGATGGCCAACCACGCCGACGTGTTGATGCGTCTTTTGCGGCAAGCACTCTTGGCTGGAAAGCCAAGATGTCTTTCGAAGAAGGACTGCGCAACACAATCGATTGGTATCTGGCCAATCGCGAAGAGGCTGAGCGCGACCCGGGTAAGTGATGGATCTCCCTCCCCCTCCACTGCCACGCTGCACTAGACACCAAGAGCGCGAAACGGGTCGACTATGCACGCGTTGTGCCAACCCGTACTGTGCCAACTGCCTCGAGCAAGTATCGGTTGGCTCGCTATGCGTTGACTGCCGGCGCGCAGCTGCGCCCAGTACCCGCGAACGCGTGACGTTTTGGAATGCAGCACAACCAATTTTGGTGACCAAGATTCTGATCGCACTCAACATCGCAGTTTTCTTTTGGGTGCTTGCAGGAGATTTTGATTACGCCACCGGCTCTGGAGTCGGCCCCAGAGCGCGAGACATTGCTCTTTTTGGTCCGTTGGTTGACAACGGCGAGTGGTACCGCATCATCACAAGCGGATTTCTCCACTTTGGGTTACTGCACATCGGCATGAACATGTTTCTTCTATTCCAGCTTGGATCCATTCTTGAAACTGGCGTGGGTCGCGGTCGATACCTATTGGTTTATGTTGCTTCCCTCTTCGGTGGAGCTGCTGGCGCATTGTTGCTTGACCCAACCAGTTTTTCGGGCGGTGCGTCAGGAGCCGTCTTCGGCCTAATGGCAACTGCGGTAGTTGCGCTCAAGCTGAGTGGTGTGAATCCGTGGCGCACAGGTTTGGGGATGACCCTTGTGATCAATCTTGTGATCACATTTGCAATTCCAGGAATTTCGATAGGTGGCCACATTGGCGGCATGCTTGCCGGCTTTGTTTGTGGTTGGGCGCTTTACGCACCCAACGCAGCCGTCACACGCTTGCGTTGGGACATGACCCGCGAACAAGCCAAGGTTGTTTCGATTCTTGTTCCAGCACTGGTTATTGGCGTGGCATTCGTGCTGTGCCTAGCTGGCGCAGCGCAGACCTACTGAATTTCAGTGGCAAGCACAGCCACCGCCGCAACCACCTGCGGGGCGTGGCGCGGGAGCTGGCGCGTTCTTTGATGAGCCTCCAGCATTGACACTCGCAAAGACCGAAAGCATGCGAATGGCATCTTTGTGGCCGTCTGGACAGTCAATTGGGGCATTAGCTTCAGCCATTGAACGACGAGCCTCAAATGTGGTTCCGCAGTCGCGGCACTTGTATTCATAAGTCGGCATGTTCTCAGCATACGCCTGGCTGGAATACTTGTGGGCATGGGCACCGAACTGCACCCCAGCCACGGCACAGTCCTTGAAGCCGAGTCAGAGATCACACCCGAAACGGGTGAACCCACGGTGGCCCACATTGTGAAAACCGAACCCGGTGAATCAGCTGCAGCCAAAGTACTTGAGGCTCGCATTTATGGCACTCAGCTCGAAGCACTTTGCGGTCATGTTTGGATTCCGTCGCGTGATCCAAAGCAACTTCCCCTCTGCGAGAAGTGCAAGGAGATCTACGAGGTCTACAGGTCGTTCAACGATGGCCTGAATGACAAGCCCAACGAATAGCTAATGGAAGTCGCGACTGGCATGAACCATCGCAACGGGCATGTGTTCAAGGTGTTCGGCAATAACGTTGATTGCGCCTTTGACTGATTCAAGCCTGCCGCGCACGATCATCGCCGCGGCACCAACTGCTACATCTTGAAAACGCTTCCAGCACCCGCGCGAGCACAGAATGTTTATGAGTCCAGTTTCGTCTTCGAGGTTGATGAAAGTTGTGCCCTTTGCTGTGGCCGGGCGTTGACGATGCGTAACAATTCCACCGACAATCACGCGCGAACCACTGCGCACCGAATGCAGATCAACTGAACGCAACACCCCAACGGTGTCCAGATATTCACGCACAAGAGCAATCGGATGCACGTCTGGTGAAACACCTGTGTAGGAGAGATCGGCGATTACTTTTTCCATTGCATTCATCTCAGGCAAATCTGGAGTTTCAGCACCCAACATCGTGCCCGGCAAATGTGCAGGATCAACTTTTGCGATCACGCCTGCTTGCCAGATTGCTTCGCGACGCTCAACACCACAGCTGGCGAATGCGTTTGCAGCCGACAGATTCTCGAGATGCGTTTTATTGATGCCAGGGACACGATGGCGCAAATCTCCAGCATCCAGATAAGGAGCAGCGGAAGCGATCAACTGTGCGAGTTCAGTGCCCACACCACGCACGGAATCAAAACCAATGCGCACAGCAAACCCACCCACCGACTCGTCACAGGGCTCCAATGAAGCCACTGCACGAGAGTGGTTCACATCCACTGGACGAATTTGAATGCCATGGCGTTTGGCGTCCTGCACGAGGGAATGTGGCGACCAAAACCCCATTGGCTGTGAATTAAGTAGCGCCACACAGAAAGCTGCTGGATAAAAACGTTTGAACCAAGCCGATGCGTACACGAGGTAAGCAAAGCTCACCGAGTGGCTCTCAGGGAATCCGTAGTTGGCAAACGCAGCCATTTTGTTGAAGATCTCATCGGCCACTTCTTTGCTCACGCCGTTTTCGTACATTCCCTCATAAAGACGTTGCTTGATCGCTTCCATGCGAGCAGTGGAACGCTTTGACCCCATCGCTTGCCGTAATAGGTCTGCTTCATTTGGCGTGAAGTTCGCAACATCGATTGCCATCTGCATCAGCTGTTCTTGGAACAACGGCACGCCAAGTGTTTTGGCAAGTGACTTCTCCAGCAATGGATGCAGATAGGTAACTGGCTCTTCTCCGTTGCGTCGCCTGATGTAGGGGTGGACTGACCCACCTTGGATGGGTCCTGGCCTAATGAGAGCCACTTCAACCACGATGTCGTAGAAGCGGCGTGGCCGTAACCGTGGAAGTGTGATCATCTGCGCTCGCGACTCAACTTGAAAGACCCCAACGGTGTCGGCGCGACACAACATCGCATAGACCTCGTCGTCTT
The DNA here is from genome assembly GCA_044341655.1 of Ilumatobacteraceae bacterium. GTDB lineage: Bacteria > Actinomycetota > Acidimicrobiia > Acidimicrobiales > Ilumatobacteraceae > CAIYHK01. Next base: position 3,756 of record JBIIRE010000026.1, read on the forward strand.
GAGGAATGGTCGCTAGATCAACCTCCACACCATGGTGCTCACGCACCAGATCAACCACCTTGTGCAGCGCGGTCAACATTCCGAGCCCCAGAAGATCAAATTTCACGAGGCCAGCAGCAGCGCAATCATCTTTGTCCCACTGCAAGACACTGCGATTACGCATGCGTGCCCACTCCACAGGGCACACCTCGATCACCGGGCGATCACAGATCACCATGCCACCGGAATGAATACCGAGATGTCGTGGGGAGTCAGCGATTTGACTGATCATTTCATTGACGATGTCGGCATTTTTGCTGGCACTCTCTTCACCGACAGCTTTCAACACGTCACGCACGGCCGACTTTGATCGGTAAGTGATCACATTTGCCACTTGAGCTGCGTGATGGCGCCCGTAACGATTGAAAACATATTGGATTGCCTCTTCACGACGCGCGCTTTCGATGTCCACATCAATATCTGGAGGGCCATCACGTTCTGGGGACAAGAAACGCTCAAACAAAAGCCCGAGTGACACCGGATCGGCATTCGTGATCCCAAGCGAATAACACACTGCACTGTTGGCAGCACTGCCACGCCCCTGGCAATAGATGTTCTGGTGACGACAAAACTCAACGATGTCCCACACCACAAGGAAGTAACCAGGGAAGCCAAGCGCCTCAATCACGTTGAGTTCGTGTTCGATAGCACGCCATGCGCGCGCCCGTAACGTGAGGTCCTCAAGCGGGTCGCTTGGTGGCGGGCCATATTTTTTAGTAGCGGATTCATGAACCACACGGCGCAAATACTGCATCTCATTCAGGCCATCAGGGCACGGGTATGGGGGCAGATTCGGCGCCAAAAGTGAAAGATCAAATGCGAGTGCGGCACCAAGCTCAGCTGCGTTTTCTACTGCTCCTGGATACCGCGCAAAGCGTCGCAGTTGTTCGCGTGCCGAACGCAGATGTGCTGTGGAGCCCGCCGGCAACCATGAGTCGTGTTCGGTCAAAGCGCTACCGGCACGCACAGCAGCAAACACGTTGGCGAGACGATGATCGCTTGGAGTGGCGTAGTGGACGTCATTAGTAGCCAACACTGGAATCCCGATCAAGGCCGCGGAACGCACGAGCGCATCATTACGCGCGCTGCACATTGGCGTGCCGTGATCCCAGAGTTCAACCCAAACAGAATCCGCACCGAATGAATCAACCAAAAGTGACAATGCGCGTTCTGCCTCTGCTGGGCCACGATCACGCAAGCTGCGCGGGATCGCTCCTTCATCAGCGCCCGTGAGGATCGCAACATGGCCACTGCACTCGTCGGCCAACATGCGTAAAGAAAACTTTGGCGCACCTTTACTGCCAGCGAGTTGGGCCACGCTTATCGCGCGCGACAACCGCGCATAACCACTCGGCCCTTGGGCCAGCAGCACGATGTTTCCACCAATCTCTGCAAGCGAGACCTCCACTCCGAACACCGTGCCGATTCCGGTGCCACGAGCAGCTTGCGCAAAACGCACCACCCCGTAGAAGCCGTCGCGGTCGGTAAGCGCAAGTGCCGCGACCTCAAGGCGCGCAGCTTCGTCAACTAGCGCCTCTGGATGTGAGGCCCCTGTTAGGAAACTGAAGTTCGATCGGCAGTGGAGTTCGGCGTAAGCCACCGAGCAACACTAGCGAACATATGTTCGCTTTCGCCAGAGGCTAGGTAGCGGGCGATAGATGGCGGCGGCCGCTTATAACGGCACAGCCGTAAAGCAAAAGGGCCACGATCAACAGGTTTCGGTAACCCAAGATCAGCGAAGAGTACTCAAGCGCCCCGCCGAGAATCGCGCCAAACAAGTTCGCAGCGAAAGCTGGAGTCGAATCACCGGTATCACGGAAACGCTGGGAGAAGATCACGTTTGCAATGAAGATCGGTGCAAATGCAATTGCGCCAGCGACCAACAACCGCGGAACAAATGACAGTGGCAAAAGTGAACCTTGGGGAATCAGCCAGCCAATCAATATTGAAACACCTAAAAGTGCGTAAAGCATCTTTAGGTTCAACCGAGGCACGCGCTTGGAAACAACAACAGCGAGGAGAACTGATCCAAGCACACTGGCAAATACAAGCGCATTCACCAACCATGTGGTGCCGAATAGCAGTGCAAACTGCACCACGTTCTTGGTCTCCAAGAGCATGAATGCAACACCCATAAAGAACAGATCTAGATACCCGCGCATGCCACGCAATGGCCCGCCGACACCACGAATCAACAGCACCGAAACCAGAAGCACCAGGGCCAAAGAAACCAAATAGAACGACGGGATACTCGGCGTCTTCAAGTATGGAAATGGGCGATCATCAGAGACTGACGACGGCGTGTCCTCCGTGCGTTCCCACTTTTCACCCTTTTTGCACTTTGCATTCTCTGGCTGTGAACCAACCGTAAGAATGGTGATTGCAAGCGCTTCAATCCTGGTTACACATGGCGAATGCCCGAATGCTTCCTCGAGAGTGCCCGCATATCGATCTACCAACCAGGGCTCTCGGTAGAAGTTGTACATCGCGAACACGCCACCATCGTCCAGATGTTCCTTATACGTCTCCGCTGCTTCCTTGGTGAAGAGATAGCTCTCGAGACGAATGGACGACGCACCTTGAACCAGGGTTAGCGAGTCAGTGAGAGCAAGAACAATCATGTTCCACTTCTTGTCCGAACGCTCAATGAATGCACGCCCGTCGTCGATGTGAACATCAACTCGTGGATCGTCATACGGTTTGTTCGGATGATATTTCTTGGCGATGTTAAGCATCTTGGGGTCGATCTCGACTGCATCAACATGTTTTGCGCCGTTGAACAATCCAACAGAAACATCGTTTCCGCTGCCAGAACCAATCACTAATAGATCCGTAACCGGCTCTTTGGATGCGCGACGCTCGTGGGCTGCTTGATAAAGCTTTGAGTCGTTACCTGCGGTCTGCACCCAGTGCCCGATGTCATTTACATAAACCGCAGCGCCTTCATCACTCAGGGTGTATTTCACTTTGTAATAAGGGGTCCACTCAACGTTGTCCTGAGCCGATTCAATGCCAAGTGTCACGAGCATCACTGCAAGAGGAACTGCTAACAAAGCGATATCACGAACTGTTTTTGGCCAGATTGTCCAGATCATGGTGATCGTTGCAATCGCACCCCACACAAGTGGTGGCGTACCGAGGAACGACAGGATCGTGAAACCGACAATTCCAAGCAAGGAACCGACCAAATCCCACTGATAGGCATCTAGGTTCTTCAGTTGCTTAAAGACACTGGCGATCCCACTCCCGATACACATGAGGATTAGCGCAACGATTAAGAACACGAGTGGCAGTGCGAGTTCTCGTGGTGGTCCTGAGGGTTTGTACTCAGTGCCGAAGAAAATCAGATCATCGCCGTTAGAGCGCAGCTTGACCGGCACGAAATGCACTACCGCAACGAGAGCGGATAGTGCAAACGGCGTGTACTTGAGAAGGCTGCGTCCGGTGCGGTGCGAGTAAAGGAACCCCAGACCGATCCCCAGGAAGCTTCCCAATAACACCACATTTGAGAAGTACGCAAGGTAAAGGACATTCGCTCCGAGCCAGCGGATTAACGCCAACTCAACAAACAGCATGAGAAAACAGAGCGCCACAAGGCGAGTGCGCAAAAAGGATGCCCCAGACACTTGATCAAACCTAGTGCAGGAGATAATTCTCGACGGCGTATTTCACGCGTAAGTTCTGGTGCGTCTCGCTATGACAATGCAGACTCCAGCGGCAACCATCAAGATTCCGCCACCGAGTCGACCCAGGTCATTTGAACCTGAGTTCGCCAACACAGGTGTTACTTCTCCTACGGTCGATTGGGTTTCGCCTGTGGTCACTTCTGATTCTGGCTCAGTTGTGGTTGATGAATCAGGCACTGTGGTTGATGTTGTTGTTGGACTCGCATTGACTACCAACGAAGTGCTCATTCCCGCGGAAGCATGACCAGAAATTGTGCAAATGACGTTGTAAGTACCAGGGGTCAACGCACCCGACAGTGATCCAGAGGCGCCCGAAGACAAATAGCTTGTACTAAGCCCAGTTCCGTCAATTGCAATCACGTGCCCAATTGAACCTTGGTTGTCGACATTGAGCACAACCTCGCCTTCGTCAACGGAGCTCTGATCAAGCGTGATGAAGAACTCGCCGATATCAGCGCCAATGGTTGCGGTGTCAGCATTCGCTTGCGTTGCGTTACCAAGAACCAAAAGCACTGTTACGAGTGCAAGCAAGCGAACTTTCATTGCAGGGTGTCCTTTTTACTGTGAATTTTTCCTGAAACAAGGCTACATCTGATTTGAAAAGACCGAATATCAAAATCTGTTTCATCTATTCGTACGAGGCCACGATCAACCACGTACCGTGTTGCAACCTGAGCAATACGGGTTGTTCCAAATTCATTCTCTCCGTGATCACGATCTGCATCTGCACAATTCGTGATGCTCGTTCGGGGTCCCACCAGCGCTCTTCTATCGGCCACGGCCCAGCCCAAGTGAGGATCTCTTGTCGAGCACCATCTGCTCGCACCACCCACTGTGGGATCGCCGTGAGCTCACATCTTCGTGTCACCCCGACCGCATTATCCGCGACATCGAACAGCACAATGCGCTCAGGTTCAGTTAGGGCCACTGCGGGCAAAGGACTAGGAAGCAAACCGCTCCATGGTCCTTCATGATGAGCTGGTTTTTGCATTCGCGCAGTGTTCTCAACATCTGTGAGTTCGATATCAAGCGCCGGCACCATCGCAAAGACTTCAGTCGCATCACGCCCGCCTCGCCACTGCGCAAGACAAACCGCTTCTGCACCAAATGTGGCCGAGAGTTTCCCCACCAGTCGCATCGCATCGACATCGGTTCCTGAATGATCGCCCCACAGAGACAGCTGCTCGCTGTTACTTGGACGTGTTGCATGCACACAGAAGCGCGCTAGCACTACCCCGGCAGTGACATTGGTGGCGTGTAGCCACTCTTCGAGTTGCCAGCGTGCACGCTCGAGCATGGCTCTTGCAGTAAAGCCTGAGGCGAAGTGCCACACCCGCTCGCATTCTTCTGCGTGTTCGGTTTTGAGTGTCAGTGTGAACTGAGTGCAGAGTTTTGAATTTTGTGCAAGATCGGATACCAATGCGTCAACCACGGCCCGCACTCCGAACACAATCTGCTCAGCGAGTTGCAAGGGCTCCTCAAACGCGACCTCTCGTATCAACTCCTCATGTGGTTCAGAAAACTCTGTACGAGATATTTCATTGCCATTACATAAATGCCACATGCGGACACCGTCAGTACCGAACCGATCACGGAGCAGCACATGATCAACTAGTGCAAGCGATCCAAGAGTCTTGTAACCCAAATGGATGAGTGTGTCGATCAAGTCAGAAGGGGCAACGAGCAGATCAGAAAGCACGCGCAAAGGCACGGGAGCCAAAAACTCTTTGTCAGCCTTGGCAGGCACAACCGTGGTCACCTCACTATGCGCGGCCATAAACGCAGCAAATGCGGTATCTGCAACACCGACTCCCACACTGCCTCCGAAGGATTTGAATCGACGCTGCACACTCGCTGCCAATTTGTGATCTCCACCCAATCGGCGCGATGGACCACGCACAGGAAATGAGATCCAGTTCATTCCATCTGAGAGACAACCGCTGGCGAAAAGATTTGACACATCAGCCAACACTTCCTGCGCAGCGTCCAGTGTCACTGAGGCACCAAAGAGAACCGTGCACCTACGTGTGGATGGATACATGGTGAAGCCTCAACTGTTTTGGTGACATTGGTGCCGCATGACGCACCCGCACGTGGAGTTTGAGATCTCGATGCATCAGGTACCCATAGCCACCGAGTAAGCCCTCCCACCTCTCATTAGTCGTTTCGAAAACGATGTCGGCTTGTGCGAAATCACTATTAAGAAGAATCAGAGTTGATGAACAGTTATTTGCTCTGGCTTGCAGGCGTCGCGCATCTCTGAGCGCGACCACACCGTGCACGAGAACAACCGCACACGAATCAAGACACAGGGCAGTTGCTACACCAAGATCATCCGCTGTTATCCAAAGAGTGCGCTCCAATGCAACACCAGCTTCACGCGCTGCTGCTGGATTAATGGACCGCGTTCTGCTGACAACTGCACACCAACCACCTGCATGACACGCGCTTGCCAAAAGACGCAGCCCCAAACTCACAGCCGATCCCCCATGACAAGAAATTGTGCGACCACGAGTGAGGCCAAGATCAGGGAACGCCTCCGCTACCTCTTCAGGGAGTCGGATTAGCCGCTCGGTAAGGGCGCTCGCTTTGAAAACCCCGGGCACGCCTGATGCAAGACCATCAACACCATTGAGAACCCTGGCCGGATCCGAACCACTTGCCACGGGGATACAGTAGCGAACATATGTTCGTATGTTTCAGTGCGCCATCAAAGTAGCGCCTACGGCAGTTAGCCCTTGGCCGCCCACCGAGCGCGGGCCGCAGCGGAGCGCTCAAGCAGATGTGCAGGCACACGTGAATCAACCGCAGGGCCACCCGAAGCCGGTGCTGAATCCGCAGCTGGCGTAGCGGCAAGCTCCTCAGCCACGAAGTCTTCAAACGACGGCGGCTCCATGCCGGGCTTCCAATATTGATAGAGATCACGAATGATCTCATCAAGACCATCAGCAGTCTGGCCCCCAGAAAGTTCAACCGTTATCAGGTTGCCAAAAACATGAACAGCTTCTGCTTTGCCCGCTGCGAACATCCGTGCGGCAAGAACTGCGCCAGGAGTAACCGCACGACCAGTCCCCACACTGAGGGTGTACTTCTCGTGCCCTGAGCCAGTGAGCAAACGGTTGGTCTCGAATCGGACGACCTTGGGGTCCCGAGTGGACTTACGACTTACAACAACTGGCTGTCCCATGCCTCCTGACGATAGTTGCCAAGTCAGGCATCATCAGAGTTCTTGCCCAGGTTTTTATGGGCGGTTTCACACCGATACCCTCGGTGAGGTGCAGAACATTCCCACCCTTGAAGAATTCACCGCCCAAGCCCAAGCCTTCCTAGATGCGAATGCCAAAAAGCGTGCGCCAAAGAAAGCCTTTGTATGGGGTGAAGGTGACGACGCTTTCACTGCCGCTGAAGATCGTTCCCGTGAAAAGGAACTCGAAGGCGTACACGCTGCAATGAAATGGCGGCAGACGAAATTTGATGCCGGCTTTGGCTGGGTCAATGGTCCAACCGAATTCGGTGGAGCAAATCTTCCCGCCAGCCACGATCGTGCGTTCAGCGCATTGGAAGCCGAATATGACCTTCCATCACAGTTCTGCTTCAACATCGGCCTCGGAATGGTTGCACCAACGATCCTCGCGCACGCATCGGATCACGCAAAAGATCTCTACCTGAAGAAACTCTGGCGTGGTGAGATCATCGGCGCACAGTTGTTCTCTGAGCCAGGTGCAGGATCAGACCTCGCATCACTGCAGACCAAAGCGATCCGTGATGGCGACGAATGGGTTATCACGGGCCAGAAAGTTTGGACCTCTGGAGCCCACTATTCCGATGTCGGTGAAATCATTTGTCGTACCGATGTTGATCTTCCCAAGCACAAGGGTCTCACTGGTTTCATCATTGACATGAATGACCCGGCTGTAGAAATCCGTGCACTCAAGCAAATGAGCGGTGCTGCTGGATTCAACGAGGTGTTCATCAATGAACTCCGCGTGAAAGATGACCACCGCCTCGGTGATGTGAACAACGGCTGGAACGTCGCACTCACCACACTCATGAACGAGCGCTCAGCAATCGGTGCGAACAACCACAGCGACAGCGACATGTTCGAAAAATTGATCGCGATGGTTCGCCACTTCGGGCTCGACAAAGATCCGCTGATCCGCAACGAACTCGCAAGCATTGTGATGCACTACCGAGTCGCTGGACTCAACTCTGCTCGCGCACTTGCGCGCCTCCGTGCCGGACAGATGCCTGGGCCGGAAATGTCCACTGCGAAGATGGCACTCACCATGAACCAAGCCCGTGTGGTGAACTTCCTCACTCATGTTCTTGGTCCAAAGCTGCAAGCCGACACTGGTGAATGGGGCACCTATGCGTGGTCAACCATGGTGCTGAATGCTCCGGGTCTGCGAATCGCTGGTGGCACCGATGAGGTCATGCGCAACATCGTGGGTGAGCGCGTGCTTGGCCTGCCAAAAGAGCCCGGCATTGACTCCAACTCGCCGTTCCGCGATCTCAAAGTCGGCACCCAGAAATAGCCTCACTCATTGCAGTAAAACGCGAGTTAGTCAAACAATCCAGGAGTTGCTGACTCTCCAGTTAGTTTTTCCATGAAGTTCCACGACTTGCGATGAATGTCGCATAGTCCAGACTCAATCAACTTCGCCCGTTGTTTCGCACACGGGTAACCCTTGTTGGTATCAAATGCGTAACCGGGGTAAGTGGCGGCGTAGTCGCGCATCATGCGATCCCGTGAAACCTTGGCCAAGATTGATGCAGCAGCCACCGATAGGGACATGTCGTCGGCCTTCACGCGCATTTCCACTCTGGGTAGCAACGGCGATACAAAGTTCCACTTGCCATCAGCGATCGCTGCAGTGCGACGAATACCGCCGGGCCCAAGGTCTAGGCCATCAATCGCACGCTTGGTTGCCACCTTCTGGGCGCGCGACATTCCAAGTTCGTCACACTCCGAACTGGAGACCACGCCAAGGGCCCACGACGTTGCCCACGCAGCGACGGCATCAAACATCGCCTCACGTTTTTTCTCCGTGATCTTTTTTGAATCACGTACACCCTCAGGGTCGCCACCATCTGGTGACACGACTGGAATCAGCGCCGCACAAACGACCAATGGCCCAGCCCAAGCACCCTTTCCCACTTCATCGATTCCGACTACTGAATGGAAGCCATCTCCATAGAGCAATTGCTCCAGATCTCGACTTGGACCATTCATCTCATTGGTGCTCGCTTGGCGACGCCAGCAGCACCTCTCCACTCAGTTCGTTTCCACTCCATGTTGGGTCATTCGCCATAGATGTCACAGGCAACACTGAGGTGTCAGAGGCTTCCCATAACACCGCCGCTCGTTCACCGTGCCAGCGCACCGCGTAACCGACCGTTCCGCTTCCCGCGCTTAGCCCGTGAACCTCAAAGTCGACCCCAAGCCAATTTTCACTTGGATTACCAAGGCGTGTAGCAGTGAGCAACGGAAGAACATCGACCCCAGATTGCGAGTGTTGAAATCGGGTGCGTGCAAACTCACAGTCAACGCGCAACAAACGCTTCATCGGCGATAGCGCGTAGAAGTCACCAGGCGGCGGGACCTCTGTGAATTGAGTCTTGGTGCTGAGTTCAGCATGCGCGAGCCTCACATCAGAAGCCGCCGTGTGTTGAGCCAGTTTGTGGAGCGCAAATGTGGCCCCCGACAACACTGCATCTACATACCACGGGGCTGCTTCGGTTGTCCTGCTGCGTCGCAGCAACGAGCGCAACAGCCCAGCGCGTTGCTTGCCCTTCAACAACTCTTCAATTCCAGCAACGTAATCATTGAGCTCAACATCGTTGAGTTTTTCGCCAAGACGAATTGACTCTGTGGTCGCCACAACCTGATCCGCTACGTCGTTTTGCTCGGCAACACCCATAAGTAGCGCAGCCCGAATTGAGTTCGCCTCTTTCACTATTCCGTGGTCAGGCAAGTTGTATCGGGTCGCACCACTGAGTGCTTTTTCCCACCCCGAAGCAACTTGGTCGACCGATGGCAGGGACTCAATCTGCTCGCGTGAGAGCACGCCCGCTGCGCCATAAACAAACCGCAAACTCGCTTGGTGGCCAATGGGATGGATCACCGCATCCGCAGGGAATCCCACATGGGCGAGCATCTTTGCCTGCGTGATTTCATCGTGCATCGGCACCGGATTGCGCACCGTGCGCCACGCTGGGTCCGATAAAACGACTGCAAACGGAAGTGTCGATTCATTGCGAACTTCAAAAACAACAACACCACCGTGGTCGGCAACACAGTAGGCAAGAGTTGTGACATCGCCAGTTGGCACACGCATCTTTGTGACCACGATCGGGAACCCGTCGCGAGTGGTTTGGCGCACACTCGCATCCGCGCTCGGGTCATACCAACGATCATCACCAGCAATTACCCAACGCAAGAGTTTTGAGTTTCCAAAATGAATGAGTCCGGCATTGTCAACTTCGGCCAAGGCGCCAGAGCCACGGATACCGATCTTGTATCGCGAATTGGTGTTGTTCATTTCACTCACTTCCCACAGAGCGTCCGAGCAACGCCATCATCACATCTGTGACACTTGCATTGCTCTCACAGACATTCACAACCTGTTCAACGATTGGCATTGATACGCCGTTCAGTTGCGCCAGTTCAAGAACAGACACCGCGCTCTTTACTCCTTCGGCCACCATTGACATCGAAGCGACAATTTCAGCCAACGATTCACCACGACCGAGCCGACGACCTACTGAATTGTTACGACTCTGCGCTGAAGAACAAGTTGCGATCAAGTCCCCCATGCCAGCGAGGCCAGCGAAAGTCTCTGATTGCCCGCCGAGAGCAACTCCAAGTCGGGTCATCTCAGCGAGACCGCGAGTGATCAAGGTGGCGCGACTGTTATGACCGAGTCCAAAGCCCTCAGCGACACCGACCGCCAACGCGATCACATTTTTGACAACACCTGCGACTTCACACCCAACAACATCGTCGTTGACGTAAACCCGAAATCGCGGCGCGTTGAACGCGGATTGCACCGCCAGAGCAACCTGCTCGTTGGTTGATGCCACGACACTTGCTGTGGGTTGCCCAACGATGATCTCGCCAGCAAGGTTCGGACCAGTGAGCACAGCAAATGGATTCGTTGGACACACAGCTTTGGCAATTTCACTCATTCTTGCGCGGGTTGCACTTTCCAGGCCCTTGGCGAGGCTTACAACGGGCTTTGAGGCGAATTTCGGGGTGCTTGCACCGGCAGCGGCAACCATTTCCAGGATGCCGCGAAAGCCCTGCGATGGAACCGCCATAACAATGAGGTCACTGGCTGCAACTAATTCGGCGATATCTGCAGTGGCATGGATAGATGCCGGGAGCACCGCGCCAGCCAAGTACTTCGAATTCGTATGCCGAGTGTTGATCTCCTGCACCACATCCACTGAGCGCGCCCACAGGCTTGGTGCTGGCGCATCAGCTACCCCCGCACAGACCATTGCCGCTGTTGTTCCCCAAGAGCCTGCGCCGACCACTCCGACGCGCAATCGACCGTTCTCGGCAGGGCCTGAAACCACACGCCAAGCGTAGGCTCTACCCATGCGAGTGGCTCTGATTGTGCCGATCAAATCATTTTCAAGTGCCAAAGCGCGACTTGAAGATGTGTTGTCGATCGCCGAACGCGATCAGCTTGCACGCTGGAGTGCCGAACGCACCGTCAAGGCATTCGTTGGCGCCGATATCGATCATGAAGTGCTGGTCGTGTGTGAAGACACGGACGTGCAGCAGTGGTGCCACGACAACAAGATCTCATTTGTGGTCCCATTAGAGCCCGGCCTAGATGCAGCGGCAACTTCAGGTGTTGAAGAGGCACTCAGGCGAGACGTTGACATGATCGTTATTGCCCATGCAGATCTTGCCCATCCTGAAGAGTTACCCGAACTCGCACACGAGCGATGTGTTGAATTCATCACTCTTATTCCTGATCTGGACTTCAATGGCACAAATGTCATAGCGATGCCTGCTTCAATCGCATCCGAATTCGAGTTCATGTATGGCCCAGGATCTTTCGCGCGACACGCAGAGATCGCTGAGTCAATCGCTGACACATCCGATGTAATGCTCCATGTGGTGGATGACTCTTTGCTTTCCATAGACATTGACACCGCAGATGACTTAATGATCCCGAGTGTTCGTGCGATTCTCCCCTTCGAATTCCGAGAACCAGCATGAATAACGAGCCGGGCCAACCATCCTCAGGGCAAAAGTCGTCGGCCAGCACCAACTTGCAGCCGCCGCGCATTGCGCTTGCGATAGGGGCACACCCCGATGACATTGAATTTGGCTGTGGTGCCACTCTTGCAAAGTGGGCAGCCACAGGAACCGAGATTCACCATGTCATCTGCACAGACGGCTCGAAGGGCACCTGGAATGCCGACGCTGACATTGACGCATTGATCATCACGCGTCAACGCGAACAAATTGAAGCCGCAACTTTGCTAAGTGGAGTTACGCGAACAGATCGGGTTCACTTTTTGGGGCATGTTGACGGGGAACTTGAGAACTCGCGCGAACTCCAACGACAGATTGTTCGGTTGATTCG
>JBIIRE010000027.1:0-16016 GCA_044341655.1 Ilumatobacteraceae bacterium
TTCATCGCTTACCTCCAGCAATATCGTTGGCAGCGGCAATTTGGCACTGAACGCAATCGATTGCATCTCACCGTATCGGGAATGGGTCGGGTCTAAAGTCACTAAATGCAATTCGGTATTCACCTCGGGCCCCAAAACACCTCAGTGGCCGAGCTCCGTAAGTTATGGACATGGTTGGACTCCGCAGGGATTGACTGGATTTCGCTTTGGGACCACATTTATGAGACCCCGCCAGCTAACGGCACAATTGAGCACCACGAGGCTTTCTCAATGCTTGGTGCTTTGGCGGCAGATACCAAGAATGCACGTATCGGGTGTCTCGTTTTCTGTTCCCAGTACCGGAATGTCGGAATTCTCACCAAAGGTGCAGTATCAGTCGATCACATCTCTGGTGGTCGGTTCGAGATGGGCATGGGAAGTGGCTGGCACGATCAAGAAGCAAAAGCTTTCGGTGTGCATTTTCCACCGATTGCCGAGCGTATGCGGACACTTGAACACCAGCTGCAAGTAATCAATGAGTGGCGCAAGGGTGTGAGGGTCACGCATTCTGGAGAGGGTGTTGAACTGGTAGACGCGGCGATGAACCCAGCACCGTTTGGGAAACTTCCAATTTGGGTCGGCGGTACCGGCCGTACCAAAACTCTGCGCATGGCCGGCGCTTACGCCGATGGATGGAACGCTGCGTACGTGCCGCCAGCGGAGTTTGCCGAACTCAATTCCGTACTGGATAGCTGGTGTGAGAAAGCTGGTCGTGATCCAGCGGAAGTCGAGCGCAGCATCAACTTGATGTGGGCGTTATCTGATGATGATCCAAAAGTTGTTCGAAAGAAGATGGAAGACCAATGGGGTCCAGCGGCACAGCGAGTAATTGAGGGCACACTGCACGGTCGTCCCGAAGATGCCGTCGAGCAGGTCGCCAAGTTTTTTGAAGCTGGAGCGCAGATGTTGAATGTTGCGATCCGCCCACCGTGGGATCAGGAGATTCTCGCTGAGTATGTTGAGCGAATCATTCCGGCAATGAAGCGTGAATTTGCGAATTAGCCTTTGCTCATGAATCAGGCCCCATGAATTTCGTCGACGTGGCACAGTTGGCGGTTTTCCTGGGGCCTGATTTTGGTGGTGACCATTGGCCAGGTCTGGTTCTTCCGCAAACGTCGGTGGATCTAAAAAAATTTCAACCAAAACCCGAAACCGCAGGGTGAATGGGCGAGCATTGATGGAAGCGATACGATACCTGAGCAACTTGGTCAGGAATTGACTTCGCCCCGATAAGGAAGCCCAACCTTGAATCTCACCCACTTACAGCGCCTCGAAGCCGAGAGCATTCACATCATGCGCGAGGCGGTAGCCGAGAGCGAGAACCCCGTGATGTTGTATTCGGTGGGCAAGGACTCAGCCGTGATGTTGCACCTCGCTCGCAAGGCGTTTTTCCCATCCAAACTTCCGTTCCCATTGCTACACGTTGACACGACCTGGAAGTTCCAAGCGATGTATGAATTTCGGGCCCGAATGGCGAAAGAAGCTGATGCCGAGTTACTGGTGCACCAAAACCCAGAGTGTCTGCGCCTTGGAATCAATCCTTTTGATCATGGTTCGTCAACGCATACCGACATGTGGAAGACCCAGGGACTCAAGCAAGCGCTCGACAAGTGGGGATTTGATGCCGCATTCGGTGGTGCGCGTCGCGATGAGGAAAAGTCGCGAGCCAAAGAACGTGTTTTTTCAATTCGGTCCGAACAGCACCGTTGGGATCCAAAGCAGCAGCGCCCTGAGTTGTGGCACCTCTACAACGTGCGTCGCAACAAGGGCGAAAGCATTCGAGTGTTCCCACTCTCTAACTGGACCGAGTTGGATATCTGGCAATACATCTACCTTGAGCAGATTCCCATCGTGCCGTTGTACTACGCGGCGCAACGTCCAGTCGTGGAGCGCGATGGCACTCTGATCATGGTCGACGATGATCGAATGCGTCTCAATCCTGGTGAAAAGCCAATGATGAAGAGCGTTCGATTCCGAACCCTTGGCTGTTACCCCTTGACCGGTGCAGTTGAGAGTGAAGCGAGCACCTTGACACAGATCATTCAAGAAATGCTCCTCACAACCACTTCAGAGCGTCAGGGGCGTGTGATTGACCACGACTCAGCTGGGTCCATGGAGAAGAAGAAGCAGGAGGGGTACTTCTAATGGCTCACGCAATGGAAGATCTGATCGCTACCGACATTGAGGCCTACCTTCACGCACACGAGAAAAAGTCGATGTTGCGATTCATCACCTGCGGAAGCGTGGATGACGGTAAAAGCACCCTCATCGGGCGACTTCTCTACGAATCAAAGCTCGTATTCGAAGACCATATGGCGGCACTTGAAGTTGACTCGAAGAAAGTAGGCACCCAAGGCGGCGATCTGGATTTTGCTTTGCTTGTTGACGGCCTCGCCGCCGAACGCGAACAGGGAATCACAATCGATGTCGCTTACCGATTTTTCTCCACCGAGCGTCGAAAATTCATCGTCGCCGACACGCCAGGTCACGAGCAGTACACGCGCAACATGGTGACTGGTGCGTCGACTGCTGAATTGGCAGTTGTGATGATTGACGCCCGCAAAGGTGTGCTCACCCAAACTCGGCGTCACAGCTACTTGGTGTCTCTGCTTGGAATTCGCAAGATCGTGTTGGCGATCAACAAGTTGGACTTGGTTGATTATTCGAAGAAGGTCTACGACGACATTGAAACCGAATATCGCGCTTTTGCAGCCGAAATCGGCCTAACCGATATTCAATGCATCCCGATGTCGGCATTGAAGGGTGACAATATTGTTGAGCCTTCGCCTCACACGCCTTGGTACCACGGCCCGACGCTCGTGGCTCATCTTGAAACTGTGGAAATCGAAGATGCGCTTCAGCACTCACCATTCCGTATGCCTGTGCAGTGGGTGAATCGACCTGATCTTGACTTCCGAGGTTTCTCTGGGCAGGTCCTGAGTGGAATTATTCGACCCGGTGATCGCATCCGAGTGCTTCCTTCAGGGCAGGAAAGTGATGTGGAACGCATTGTCACGTTTGGTGGAGATCTTGACGAAGCAGTTGCGGGACAATCGGTAACTCTCACGCTCACTGATGAGATTGATATCAGTCGTGGTGATGTGATTTCGATTTCCAATAGTCCACCGGCAGTGGCTGATCAGTTTGAAGCACACATCGTGTGGATGGCTGAGAACGAAATGCTCCCTGGACGCCCTTACCTAGCAAAAATTGGCACACGTACTGTCGGCGTCACAGTTACGCACCCCAAGTACAAAGTGAACGTGAACACACTGGAGCACACCGCGACCAAAACTCTCGCCCTAAACGAGATTGGTGTGTGCAACATCAGTTTTGACCGCCCGGTTGCGTTTGATGCATACAAAGAGAACCGCGACATGGGCGGCTTTGTGATCATTGATCGCATGACTAACACCACTGTTGGTGCGGGGATCATTGACTTTGCCTTGCGTCGCGCCGACAACGTGCATTGGCAGGCGATCGAGGTCAACAAAGAAGCACATGCCGCATTGAAGGGTCAAAAACCTGGAGTGGTTTGGTTCACGGGTCTATCTGGATCAGGGAAATCAACGATTGCCAACATCGTTGAGAGAAAACTGCATCGAATGGGTCGTCATACCTACATGCTTGATGGCGACAATGTGCGCCACGGTTTGAACCGCGACCTTGGTTTCACAGAAGAAGATCGTGTGGAGAACATTCGTCGTGTGGCCGAAGTGTCGGGATTGATGGTTGATGCCGGATTGATTGTGTTGGTTTCGTTTATCTCTCCGTTCCGTGCTGAGCGTCGTCTGGCGCGTGAGCGACTCGCCGAAGGAGAGTTCATTGAGGTGTTCGTCGACACACCAATAGAAGTTGCTGAGCAGCGTGACCCTAAGGGTCTGTACAAGAAGGCTCGTCAAGGTGAACTGAAGAATTTCACTGGAATAGATTCACCATACGAGCGGCCCGAGAATCCCGAGATCCGAATTGACTCGACCGTAACCAGCGCCGAAGAAGCTGCCGACATCGTGATTGCATTCATACTTTCGATCCAACCGCTTTAGATAAACGAAATGAATCGTTAGCTCTGTCACGGTTTAGTGAAAAGTATTTCTGTTTAGATGTTCGGAAATTAGTCCAAACTTAATTTAAAATTTGGTCCGTGAGCGGACATGATCATTTAAGTCGATGGGGTTATAGGCCCGGCTTAGATGCGCTGAGAGCACTAGCTGTGTATTTGGTAGTCCTGTTCCATTCTGGCCTTCAAGGATGGTCTTCTGGTTGGGTGGGCGTTGATTTATTCTTCGTCTTGTCGGGATATGTCGTCTTGAGTGTTGTGATCACTGAGATTGATGGAACAGGCGGATTCAACATTCAGCGTTTTTACGCACGACGAGTACGTCGTTTGTTGCCTGCGGCCATTTTTCTAATTGTCTCTATTTGTCTTATCTGGGTTGCCATTGGTTCGGTACTTGACCGTGCAGAGTTCGTAGACGACATGCGCGCATCGGTTTTGTACTTTGCAAATTGGCATTTTATTTCAGAATCAACTGACTATTTCGGTGAGAGTGTGAGTCCATTCACACATTTCTGGTCGCTTGCGATTGAAGAACAGTTCTATATTCTGATGCCGCTACTGGTGGCTGGAATCACCATGAAATACCTCCGCATCTGGCGGCAAGTTCTGCTGTGGTCGAGTCTCGCGGTTTGTGTTCTTTCTGTCGTGCTTCAAATCCGATTTTCATCGTCCGATGTAACACGGGCTTACATGGGAACCGATACACGCATTTATCAAATTCTCGCTGGGGCATGCTTGGCACTTTTGTCGCCACGATGGATCCCAGCACTTCGTCGACTTTTGGTATCAGGATTGCTGGTTGGGGCTGGCCTAATCGGGCTAATTGCTCTTGCGTCTGACCGTATTCAACTGAGCGTTTCTAACCGCGGATTCGCAGCCACGCTCGCCGCTATTTGTCTAGTCGTCGGTATTGAAGGTGCAAAGGAGAGCTATTTCGTCTCCGTTATCGCAAAATCACCTGTGGTGTACTTGGGGACGATCTCATATGGGATTTATCTTTGGCATTGGCCAATTATGGTGGCGTCAAAACAGCTTCTTGATATCTCGCCATTCCTTCTTGCAGTGATTGGAATTGTGGGCGGATCAGCAATGGCTGCTCTTAGTGCACAGTTACTGGAACTGCCAATACGGAGATCGATCTCGCTGGATCGACTTCGAGGGAAGGTGGTTGCAATCGGCATAGTGGTCTCAGTTGTCCTCGTAGTGGTTTTGTCACCAGTACTTGAATCGAAAAATGCGCCGATGATTCGCCCTAATGGAATCGCTCTTGCTGGAGGCACAAGAGTGCCCGAAGGAATTGATTGGATATTTGAGAGTTCCCGAGAAGGTTCCCTCGATTTCTGTGGGGGAGACAATGATGACTCATGTGCGATGGTGAATCAGGGTGAGGGACGAGTACTGCTTGTAGGAGACAGCCATGCGCGGATGCTCTCGGGTATGTTCGCAGAACTTTCGGCGGAACACGGTTTTGGGTACTGGTATCAATCCCGGCCAGGCTGCCGATTTTGGGGGGTATCTGTCGCTCGCGAAACGCAGTCCCAGTGCTACAACATCTCCGGCGAGAATCTTGTCGACTATGCAATAAAGAACTCCATCGATACGGTTGTTGCAGTTACTAAATCAACTATTGGCGCCGAGACAGTAAGTACTGGCAGCGAAGCTGAGATCCTCAATCTGACTGAGAGCGACGTCTCCAAGATCTCGTCGACCGTACAAAGCCTCGCTTCCAGTGGAATCAGAACGATTTTGATCGAACCAACACCCCGAACAGTTAACTTTGACCCACTTCGGTGTCTTGCGTCAGCATTCTTCGTTGAAGAGTGTGACTTTCGCGATGTCCGCGCTGATGACGCGCTAGTTGCCACATACTCCTCACTTAGGGAATCGAATCCCGATCGAGTGGTGACATTGAATTTGGATACCTTGATCTGTCGGCATCTTCCAATTTGTGAAGCAATGAGGAACGGAGAGGTCGTCTTTCGCGATGACCACCACATCAGCCCGCGATACTGGACCCAGATTCGTGGCTCCGTGTGGAGATTGCTTTCAGCGACGGGCTTCTTCTCGTCGTGACCCACATCACAAACGAGGTCATTTAATCGGATACTATTTTTCCCGAGCCCAGAAAAAGTGTGAAAGTGACTGGCAGCTCAAGATGGGGGTCGGGGTAAATGGATCATTTGAACTTCATGATGCTGGGCTTGGGCAACGGCGCAGTGTTTGGAGCGCTTGCACTTGCGCTTGCAGTTACCTACCGAAGCTCTGGCGTCTTGAATTTCGCCACAAGCTCACTGGCGATTTACGGCGCATACACGTACTCATTACTCCGAAATGGGTACCTCTACAACCCAATCCCGGGCATCAAATCAAAAATTGATATTGGGGATGGGCTCGGAATGTGGCCGGCCCTAATCGTTTCAGTGCTCATATCGGCATTGGTTGGCGTCATTCTCTACGTGGCGATTTTCCGCAATATGCGGACAGCATCTCCAACGGCGAAAGCGGTGGGATCAATAGGCGTGATGGTTCTGATGTCGGGCTTGATGATGCGATCAGTCAAAGAAAATGACATTCAGGCAGTCAAGGCAATCTTCCCTGAAGACACCTGGACTCTTGGGAGCCTTCGCATTAACTCAGACCGTTTCTATCTGGTTCTCACCATCGTGGCTGTGGCCGTGGTGTTGGCGACCGTTTTTCGCTTCACTCGATTTGGCTTGGCCACTCGCGCCTCGGCTGAAACAGAAGTTGGCGCGGTGGTTTCTGGTTTGAAGCCTGAGCGAATCGCCATCATCAACTGGGCGATTTCTGGTGCCGTGTCGGGTCTCGCAGGAATATTGATCGCCCCACTGACACCGTTGCAGCCAGGCATCTACACACTGTTTATCGTGCCTGCATTAGCTGCAGCCGTACTTGGTCGCTTTACGGCGCTTACACCGGCCGTTCTTGGTGGTATCGCAATTGGCATGTTGCAAGCCGAAGCCCAGTTCCTTGGATTCAAGTGGCCGTGGACACTCTCGTCTGGCAACTCAGAACTCGTGCCGCTCATCCTCGTGTTAGTCGTACTCCTCGTTAACTCCAAGCCGCTTCCTACACGCGGCACACTGATGGAGAAATCTCTCGGCAAGTCACCACGTCCGTATTCCGTACTGCTTCCCACAGTTGTGTTTTCACTAGTTGGTGCAATTGCGTTGATGGTCACCGATGGCAACACACGCGGATCTATCGCGGTGTCCATGATCATGGCAATGATTGCGCTGTCGCAAGTGGTGGTCACTGGTTTTGCTGGACAGCTTTCGCTTGCACAGTTGACACTGGCTGGAGCTGGTGGTTTTGCCCTTTCACATCTCACAGAAGGGCTCGGTGTGCCGTTTCCAATCGCGCCGATACTCGCTGGCGTAGTTGCGATGGTCATTGGTGTAGTGGTTGGTCTCCCCGCACTTCGTATTCGTGGCTTGTTGGTGGGAATCGTCACGTTCACACTGGCTGTTGTTCTCGAATCGGGCTGGTTCCGAAACATGGACTTCAATAACAACGACGGGGGCACCGGCTCACCAATCAAAGACGCGAAGTTCTTTGGGATTGACCTGAGCGTTGGCACTGGGCTCACATATCCAAAACTCGCATTCTGTCTGATGGTATTGGTCACTCTTGTCCTCGTTGGCGTTGGTGTCGCGTGGCTGCGCAACTCGCGCTTGGGTGCTGCGATGCTGGCGGTGCGCGCGAATGAGAAGTCGGCTGCGGCTGCTGGCATCTCCGTGGTCCAGGTGAAGATCATCGCTTTTGCCATCGGATCATTCATCGCTGGTCTCGGTGGTTCGATGCTCGCCTACAAGCAGTCAATCGTCACCTTTGACACGTACAGTGCAATCGCGGGCCTCGGTGTTCTTGCAGTTGTTTATATCGGTGGAATCACTTCTATTTATGGAGGAATAGCTGCTGGACTCTTGGCGCAGGGCGGCTTTATCTTCACACTTATCGATAAGAGTTTCAGCATCACCCAGTGGTTTGGAATCATCAGTGGTCTTGGACTCATCTTCAACGTAATAAGTAATCCTGAAGGTGTTGTTGCGCCGACCCACAAGTTCTTGGAGAAGCGGCGCCTCAAGAAGATTGCTGAATCCGAAGTTTCAGTCGTGCGTGCTAGCGGCACATCCGCAAATGCGTTTGGAGTGCGCGGGCCGATCATTGCCGAAGTGAGTGGTCTATCGGTTCGTTACGGTGGAGTTTCGGCGGTGACCGATGTGTCATTCAATGTTCATTCAGGATTGATCACGGGTTTGATCGGGCCCAACGGAGCCGGCAAAACCACCACCATGGATGCCATCTCAGGTTTTGCACGGTACACGGGCCGGCTCACATTGGACGGCAAAGAACTTGATGGACTCGCGCCACACCAACGCGTGGCCGCAGGTCTTGGGCGCACATTCCAAGGCGTTGACCTATACGAGGACCTCACCGTTGCCGAGAACATTGCCGTGAGTCAGCAAGTTACCGGCGAGAGTGTTGCCGAAGCCGAGGCCTCACTTGCGCAACTACTCGACATGCTTGGGTTGACTGCGAAAAGAAATCGTGGAGTTGCGGAATTGTCACAAGGTGAACGCCAACTCGTTTCGATCGCCCGTGCGCTTGCCTGCAAGCCAAAATTGCTGTTGTTGGACGAACCCGCGGCGGGACTCGACAGCGCTGAGAGCCTCTGGCTGGCCGATCGGTTGCGCGAGATTCGTGACACCGGTGTAACGATTCTGATCGTGGATCACGATATGGGCCTTGTGCTCAGCTTGTGTGACGAGATCTTCGTGCTTGATTTCGGACGGCTCATTGCCACCGGCTCGCCTGCGGAAATTCGATCCAATCCCCAAGTGGCTTCGGCATATCTTGGTGCCTCAGTGGAGGGAATCTGATGACTGCTTTGATCTCAACTACAAATTTGAACGTTGGGTATGGCTCACTTGCAGTGGGCCGCAACATCAACATTGAAGTACGACCCGGTGAAGTTACCTGTGTGCTTGGCCCAAATGGTGCCGGCAAAACCACTTTGCTTCTTACGCTCGCTGGTTTCTTAGATCCGCTTGCTGGGGAATTGGCAATCAATGGCGTTGTGCAGAAGAAGGCAAATGCGCAGAAGATGAATGAAAATGGGGTGGTACTGATTCCCGACAACCGTGCTTTGTTCACGCAACTTAACCCGGTTGAAAATCTAAAGCTCGCATACCGTAAGGGTGGGCGCACCGTCGACGAGGTGCTCGATCTTTTTCCGGCATTGCGGGAGCGTTCACGCATCAAAGCTGGAATGTTGTCCGGCGGCGAGCAGCAGATGTTGGCAATGGGGCGCGGAATTGTCCAGGGCCCGAAAGTGCTGCTGATTGATGAGATGAGCATGGGTCTTGCGCCGGTGATTGTTGAACAGCTCGTTCCACTGGTGCGCCAAGTGGCGGACCAAACCGGTGCAGGTGTCGTGCTGGTGGAACAGCATGTGCGTCTTGCGCTCGAGGTTGCGGACACTGCTGTCGTGATCGTGCACGGTGATGTTGTTCTCCAAGAGTCAGCGGCTGCCTTGAAGGCCGATCCAAAGCGCATGGAAGATGCCTATCTGGGCGCTTCCCACGGCTGAACACAATGTCAAAACGGGCGTGTCGCGCGTCACTTGAAAATGGGTTACTATTAATTTCATCGGCGTAACCATCGGGCTCGCCGCTTAAGCAAAGGGGAAAATAGTGAGCAAACTCAAAGCGGCGCGTACGCGCCGTCTAATGGTTGCCGGACTCGCGGCGTTCGCTCTCGTAGCGGCTTCGTGCTCCGACGACGACGGTGGCAGCAGTGGCACAACTGCTGGCGAGGAGACCACGACATCTGTGTCCGAAGATGCACTTGGCGAGCCAAACCCTGCATCTGGAGATCCAGTCGTAGTCAGCCTCATCAACGAAGAGGGTGGCGATTCAAACGCACAGAGCCTCAACACGCACGCTGGAATCGACATCGCAGTTGCTTATGTAAATGAGTACCTCGGCGGATTGGGTGGTCGCCCAATTGAAATTCTGCATTGCGCCGGCAAGGGAACACCTGCTGACAACCAAGCATGTGCAACCGAAGCAGTTCAAGCTGGAGTCGCTTTCTACACTCAGCCATACCAGGCACAAGAAGAGATCGTGGTGAACACTTTTGCTGAAGCAGGAATCCCGAGCATTTTGAACAGCTCATCTTCCGGCCCCGGCATGACTGGGCCCCACGCATATGCATTGACTGGTGGATACCCGGGCACTCTCGGCCTCTTTGCACTTGCTGCAAAAGAAGCTGGAGTTACCAAGTTGGCTCACATGGTGACCGATGTTCCTGCAGCTACTGGTGCCGCTAAGGCTCTTGGTGGAATCACCTTCGGTAACGCAGGTGTTGGTTATGAAGTTGTAGCAGTACCGCTTGGTACCCCAGACTTCTCCGCAACAATGCAGACAGCAGTTACTGGTGGTGCTGACGCACTCATGGCAACTGGCGACGCGAGCTTCTGCTCGTCGTTCTTCAAGGCTTACAAGGCCCTTGGTCTTGACCTCAAGAAGTTCGTCATCTCAGTTTGTGTTACCGACTCGGTGATTCAGGAAGCCGGGGATGTTCTTGCTGGTTCCTACTCACAGGCTGCAAAGAACCCATCAGCTAAAGAAGCCGCAATTTATGCAGCTGCAGTTGCCAAGTATGGCGCAGACGACATTGATCCAGATCCGGCAAAGTCGTCTTCCGTATCCGACGGCTTCTCGGTGATCATGAACGTATGGGCAGCCTTCCAGGGCTACACCGGTGCGTTCGATCCAACGAGCATCGAAGCACACTTGGCTGGCATCGTGGATGTTCCGCTGTACTTCTCAGGTGGCGGTACCGCAACCTGTGACGGTAAGGCAATCCCGATCGTTAAGAACGTTTGCTCAGGTTCTGGCCTCGTTGGCATCGTTGACGCCTCGGGCGTATTCAGTGATGTGAAGGAATACAACGCTGCTGAGGCTTACGCCACACCAGCGGGCTAATCAAAGCCAACAATTTGTGGAAGGGGCGGGTCGAAAGACCCGCCCCTTTTGCATACCATCGTGGATGTCGTCTGCGCTTTAGATTGGCAAGATGCCTAAAGCCGGTGATTCCCCATTTCTGAACATGGAAATCAATCCAGATGGTGCTGGCAGCGCCACAGGCGAGTTGGTAATTGATGCTGTGCACCGCAATCCCTATGGAATTGTGCACGGTGGTGTGTATGCCGCTTTGGCCGATAACGCAATGGGGGGTGCGATCACAGGTTTGATGGGTAGTGGCAAAACATTTACCACTGTCGATCTTCATATCCGCTACTTGCGTCCTATCAAGAGCGGTGTGATTTCGGCGCGAGCCACTGTTGTGAAGGCTGGTCGTCGCGTCATTCAAGCGGAGTGTGCGATGCAGGGAGACGACGGCAAATTGGTTGCCACTGCGACAGCTTCATTTTTCGTTGTTGAGGACTGACCTCGGTTTAGGAATAGGCTGACGCCATGAAAATTGGTGCGCAATTACATCCCCAAGCAACTTCCGTCAAGGAACTCCGTGAGGCGTGGCGTGCATGCGACGACATGGGAATTGACTCAATCTGGACCTGGGACCACTTCTATCCTCTCTATGGCGACCCAGATGCAGCACACTTTGAGGGTTACACGCTCTTATCCGCAATGGCCGCAGACACTAAGCGTGCCCAAATCGGCATGCTCGTAACTTGTTTCACCTACCGCAATCCACAGTTGCTTGCCGACATGGCGCGCACAATTGACCACATCAGTGACGGCCGCTTTGTGCTTGGTCTTGGCTCGGGTTGGTTTGAGCGCGACTACGACGAATATGGGTATGAATTCGGAACCGCCATCGGGCGTTTGCGCGCACTTGAGGCGGGGATACCCGTCATCAAGGACCGCTTAGCGAAACTGAACCCTGGGCCAGTCAACGGCAAGATGCCAATCATGATCGGCGGCCGAGGTGAGAAAGTAACTCTACGTTTGGTGGCAGAGCACGCCGATCTCTACAACACCTTTGGTCCACCAGAGCATTTTCGCCAGAAGCTTGATGTGCTCGAAGAGTGGTGCGCAAAGGTTGGTCGTAATCCGGCAGAAATCGAAAAGACAGTTTGCGTGGGCGTTGATGAAATCGACAAACTCGCCGATTACGCCGCTATCGGAGCTGACCATGTCATCGTGATGCTTGGTGGCCCATTTGATTTGAAGGCGTTGGAAAAAGCCAAGAAGAGTCTCGGCTGAATTCAGCCGCAGAACGATTCGTTCAGATCGCCGAAATAATCAAGATCAACTTGTTTGGTCTTGCCTTCGGTAACACTGATCGGCACCAAAGTTATGTCGGTGCCGGTTAACGCAGTCATCATTCCAAAATTGTGATCGTGTGCTGCGTCTACGGCAGCGGCCCCAAATCGAGTGGCCAATACACGGTCGTACGCGGTTGGCGTACCTCCACGCTGCACGTGACCAATCTGCACGACTCGCACTTCATAGCCGGTGCGTCTTTCAATTTCGGGAGCAATCAAGTTGACAATCCCGCCGAATTTCGGGCGTCCGATCGCATCGACTTCGTACTGAATTTCAGGAAGCGTTCCATCACGGGGTGTTGCACCCTCGGCAACGACGACTATGGATGCATATCGACCGCGTTTATGGCGAGCGCCGACTTGATTGCATACCGCTTCAATGTCGAATGGGATCTCGGGAATCAAAATTGATGTTGCGCCACCTGCAATACCCGCTTGCAGTGCAATCCAACCCGTATCGCGGCCCATCACCTCTACAACCATCACGCGGTTGTGGCTTTCGGCAGTCGTCTGCAAGCGATCGATGGCATCGGTTGCGGTTTGTACCGCAGTGTGGAATCCAAATGTGAGATCGGTTCCAACTATGTCGTTGTCGATCGTTTTTGGAATGCCGATCACATTGATTCCGACATCCCGTGCAAGCTTGCTGGCAACGGTTAATGAGCCGTTGCCTCCGATCACGATTAATGCATCAATTCCGAGTTGCTCAAGATTGTTGCGTGCGATCTCGGGGCCATCTTCGTAGTCATATGGAGATCCACGGGTGGTGCCAAGTATCGTGCCACCTCGGGCGAGAATTCCGTATACAGAGTCGCGGGTGAGGCGCTCGTAATCAAGCCCCATGACACCCTGCCATGCATTATGAAAGCCAATCACGTCATCGTCGTGGATGGCACACGAACGCCTCACAACCGAGCGAATAGCGGCGTTGAGCCCCGGGCAATCACCGCCACCGGTCAGAAGTGCAATTCGCATAACCAAATGGTACTTGTGGTCTCCAAACAACCTTGTCGCAGGAACGCAGTAACTTGCACATGTGGTCGGTATGTTTGTTTCCCTTTGGTCGCGCTGGAAATTGAGGCGCCTGACCACGGATCGCCTGCCTGTAGTTCGCGCAGCGCGACTCGAGGTTCAACGCTGGGAGAGCCCCGTTGGGATGCCTCTGACCAAACTTGAAGGTGTTTGGTTATATGAGCGAGCACTTAACATCAACGGCGAAATTATTCAATTGGGTGACGTACGAGCCCAGGCGGTGCCGATGAGTGAGAGCGGTGTGACTTCAAGTCCAACTCTCACACGCGCTGCAATCGGTGGCTGTCTCTTCGGCTGGCCCGGGGCATTTCTCTCACTTCTAGTTCCAAAGCGGCGAGTTGGAAGCTCGAGCGATCCGGTGTTGCAACTTTGGATTGGCGAATACGAGCGGATTCTCCGATTCAAGCCCTACCACGGTGGTGTCGTATTTGAACTCGCCGCCATGATCAACAACGCCAATACCGATGCTCCGCAACTCGAAGCTCATCGCGAGCAATTCCTACGTGAGGCTCGTATGGATCTGCTCAGAGCCCGCGCCGATACCCCAGAAATGGCAGCAGTGAGAGCGCGCATCAGGGGGCGAAAGCGTGAAAAGATAAACCATCGAACTCCTGGGGGCGTCGATGGCATCAACAAGCAGTCTTAGATCCACATTGGGGCGTCGCGTCGCGTCCATTGGTGGTGTTTGCGTGCTGTGGGCAGTGCTGCTTGCATCAGCACCAGTCTGGATAATCGCAGCCGGACTCTACGATTCACTTCGCCTCAAATTCCGCTTTCCCCATGTGCGTCTACTTGCGTTTGGTGTGTTGTGGGCCACTTTTGAGATATGCGGTGTCATGGTTTCGGCACTTCTGTGGTGTGCTGGGCTGCGGCACAACGTTGCCGCGCATTACGCGCTCCAGCGTTGGTGGGCGGGCATGTTGATGAAATCACTGCGAGCCACCTGCGGCATAAGAGTGGAAGTTACAGGTGAAAAAAGTCTGCCTAACGAACCATTGATTGTTTTAGCGCGCCACGCGAGTTTGGCTGATTCGCTTGTGTCGGCTTGGGTGCTTGGAAACCTCGCTGGTCGGCAGCCACGGTATGTGCTGAAACGTGAGTTAGCCCTTGATCCGTGTCTTGACATCGTTGGCCATCGGCTGCCTAACTATTTTGTGAACCGTGAGGCAAGTGACCCTGCGACTGAAGTTGCAGAACTGGAACAGCTCGCAGATGGTATGGGCTCAAGTGATGCGGTAGTGATCTTCCCTGAAGGCACGCGATCAAATCCCGACAAGCGCACAAAGCGCCTTGCCGAACTCGCAACTAGAAGCCCTGCCCGAGAAGCCCGATTGCGTGAACTCAAGCATTTGTTGCCACCGCGTCCAGCTGGGACCGTTGCGCTCTTGAAGAAACAACCCAATGCAGCGGTTGTGGTTTGTGCGCATTCGGGATTTGATGGCCTCGACACTTTCAAAGGAATCATTCGTCGACTCGAATCTGGTGTGGGTGCGACAAAATTTGATTTACGGGCCGTTGATCGCCCAGAAGATGTGGATCCAGTCGAATGGTTGGACACACTGTGGGTAGAAAATGATCGCCGCGTTGCGGCACTAATGGAGGAATGATGTTCGCTCTCATGAATCATGGTGATGCAATGGCCGCTGCGGCAATTGCAATTGCGATCCTGATGGTTGGCACATGGTTCGTAAGCCTTGTGTTGAAGAATGCGTCCATCGTGGATCTCATCTGGGGATTTGGTTTTGTCGTTGTTGGTTGGGTCACGTATCTGGGCAGTGACACGACCTCGGCCTTATCCACCTTGTCGCTGGCGTTGGTAACGATCTGGGGCTTACGTCTTGCGGTGTATCTCACATGGCGCAACCACGGCAAAGGTGAAGACTTTCGGTATGTGGCGATGCGTAAGCGGTGGGGGCAACGGTTTCCAATCATCAGCTTGTTCACCGTGTTCGGTTTGCAAGGAATGATCATGTGGGTCGTCTCGCTGCCGGTGCAGTTGGTGATGACCAAATCCGATTCTGACATTGGATTGTTGGCAGTCCTCGGAGCCGTTCTGTGGGCTATTGGTCTGGCGTTTGAAGCGATTGGTGATGCCCAATTAACGCGGTTCAAATCGAACCCATCAAATGCGGGCAAAGTAATGAATCGTGGTTTGTGGCGATACACAAGACACCCCAATTATTTTGGGGATGCTTGCGTGTGGTGGGGTCTGGCGATCATCGCTTTAACCGTGACCCCTTGGGGTTTAGTGGGTGCGGCTCTTATGCATCTTTTTCTGCGTCGAGTGTCGGGTGTGACGCTCTTGGAGAAGTCGCTCGTAAAGCGCAGAGAGGGCTATGCCGAATACATCAAGGTGACCAGCCCGTTCATTCCGCGTCCGCCAAAGAAGTCCTGAGCGGACAACCAACCCCGACAGATTGGCTATCCTCGCCTTTGAGCAACTGACGCTTTAAAGGGGAGATAATGCAGTTCAACCTTGCCGCCGAGAAGATGCCCACCGCGTGGTTTAACGCCTTGCCGCGGATGCCTGAGCCTCTGAAGCCACCGCTTCATCCCGGCACCAAAGAA
>JBIIRE010000110.1:0-5209 GCA_044341655.1 Ilumatobacteraceae bacterium
GCGGTGATGAGTTCACCTGTTGAATTTGTGAACGCAGCCCATGCCGAAAATACGCCGAAGAGGAACATGCCGATCTGCATCACTCTCTTTCGGCCAAAGCGATCACTTAGCCCACCGCAGGCAAGCAACAGGCCCGCAAACACGAGTGCATAGGAGTCGACGATCCATTGCAAACCACTTGTGTCGGCACTTAATTCGCGCGCGAGGGTTGGAATCGCAACATTGATGATCAGGTTGTCGACTACGACGAGAAATACCGAGAGACTCAGAATTGCGAGAATCCACCATCTGCGCCTGTGAACGGTTTCGTTTGGGTGGGAAATTTGTACCTGACTAGCCATGTAGACAGTGTCTAGTTTGGGAACTTGATAGTGTCAAGTAATGGCCGAAAGCCTTAAAGACCAAGTGATTAGCGCAGCGGTTGCCCACATCGCGGAGTACGGCCCTGACTCGCTCTCGTTTCGGCGGATCGCTGCCGCAGCTGGCGTCAGCCACCAAGCGCCATACCACCATTTTCGAGATCGCGAAGGTGTGTTCAGTGAAATCGCTCTCATCGGATTTACACAATTTGTAACTGATGTTGGCGCTCCGCCTCGCGCCGGCGACGACCCAGATGTTCGCGTTCGGCTTCTTGAGCGATACGTGGAGTTCGCACTCACGCACAAAGGATATTTCCGCGTGATGTTTCGGTCTGATCTATGCAATATTCACGAATCGCCCGAAGTGCAGAAAGTGGCTGACAAAGCCTTTGACACTCTCCTCGATGCTGTGACCGAATTAGTTGATTCGGATGCGTCGATTGAAGAGATGAGACTGCTTGCGACCACGATGTGGTCAGTGGCTCATGGTCTCGCGACTTTGTTGATCGATGGACCTCTTGAATCAAAGATGGGCGCGGTTGCCGACAGACGTTCTCTCGCGCGAGCTGTAGCGCGTCAAACTGTCAACGGGCTCAGCAATCTTCACTAGGTGTCCCAGGTGTTTTCTGCTGCAGGTACGCTCGGTTCATGGACGCCGTAGCACCAGACCCCGAAGCACTCGAAGACCTCATGCAGGACCAAGCGAGGGCCACTGGTATTGATTCTCGCGGGGAACAAATTCGTGCGGAGAATCTCATTGCCGCCAAGTACTGGGGCGGTATCGAATACCGCATCGTTGGCACTTTTGTCTTCTTTGCCGTTTGCTGGGTTGGCGTGATCCTGCTCGGGTTCAATGGCACGCTGCCGTTGTGGGTGTGTCTCATTTTGAATTCGGTGTTTGCATCAATGTTCTACATGCCTCTACACGAAGCGGTACACAAGAACATCTGGGGAAAGAGCGCCAGCGGAAGGTTTGTTGAAGACGCCATTGGGGTTCTCAGTTCCATTCCCACGGGCATCAACTTCAAAGCGCATCGTGCCGGACACATGCGACACCATGCATACACGAATGATCCAAAGCGCGATCCAGATCACTTCACCGACGGTCGACTGCGCGAATTGCCCGTGAAGTTTTACGGTGCGACGATGCTCTATTCGTTTCTGCCACTTTTTGCGTTGATTCGCCCTTTGCGAGTGTTGCTTCCGAAGCAGATTCAAAAGTTGATTGAAGAGCAAGTGGGTAATCGTGACGAAGGTAAGTCACAGATGAGATTTTGGTTGCTCAGCACCGTGGTTCTTGCCGTTTGTTTCGCCACAGGTAATGGCCTGTTGGCTCTGATGGCATGGTGGCTGCCCGCAAAAATTCAACTTTGCTGGTTGATATTCATATTTGCGTGGTATCCACATCATCCAGCAAACGAAACAAGCCGCTACCGGCATACACGCGTTGCAGTGTTTAGAGGTTCAGGTCTGATTATCCGTGGACACGATTATCACGCCATGCACCATCTATTTCCCCGTGTTGCTCATTATCGACTCAAAGCTCTTTGGGGTGAGTTGGCAACTGAAATGGTGGAACGCGGCGTACGCACAGAAGGTCGCGCTGTAGGCGCCACCCGCCCTGTGATTTGGTAATAACCGTGAACGGGCCAGGTTAAGGCTCGACAATTGCAAAACCGGCCGCAGCTACATCCAGATTGCCGAAAATTGTCAGCAACGCCGTGGCGTCGCCTTCGATGCTGATGTTGCCAGAAGATATTTGATCAGCAAACGTTGTTTGCTGGGTGAGAATGTCAATTAGTAAAGCGCGCTTAACTGTGATGCTCGCGTTGGCGTTTTGGTCGTGTCGTCCTCGCACGCTGAACAGAGTGCGATGAGAAAGCCCAAGCAACCAATGCTCGTCTTGAGTCCCGTGAAGATCTGGGAAGGTCCAGTTCACCAACGCGCTCAATCCTCCGACTTCTTCGCCCTTCAGGCGCACAGAAATGGTGTCAAAGATCTGTTCGACAGTCATCGCCACAAGAATTCCGCGTGCGCGTCCTGCGCCACCTGATAGATCCGGATATCCATGCCGTAGTTCTTGTGCGCCCATTAAGTACGCATTTCTAAACGTTGATGACTCGCTCTGATATCCAAGCTGTTCAAATATGTCGGCCTGCAGTGATCGTGCTTCTTGGTTGGTGGGATCCGCGAAGACGAGATGATTCATCAACTCGGCAGCCCATCTGTAGTCGCCAGCCTCAAATGCTACGCGCCCCGCAGAAATGATCTTCGCTGGGCCACCGGCGAGCTCCACATATTTGCGTCCAACATCAACGGGCGGGAGCTTGTTCAGGTTGGCAGGGTTGCCGTCATACCAGCTCAGATAACGCTGATAAACCGCCTTTGAGTTATGGATCAGGTCGCCGTAATAACCGTGGGTGTGTTCTTGGGCGAGGAAATCATCGGGGAGTTTCAAGCTCTCAGCGATCTCTGTTGCCACATATCCCTTATTCGCGAGGCGCATCGTTTGGTCGTGCATCCACTTGTATAAATCGCGTTGAAGTTCGAGAAAGTTGCGTGCATCGTCCCGACCCCATCGGGGCCAATTGTGCGAAGTGAAGAGCACATTGGTGTTCGCACCAAATATCTCGATTGCCTCGTTGATGTACTTGGACCATCGCAACGCATTGCGCACAAGAGCACCTCGAATTGGAATGAGGTTATGCATCGTGTGCGAACAATTCTCTGCCATGCAAAGTGCACCAAAATCCGGGAAGAAGAAATTCATTTCGGCTGGCGCTTCTGTTTCAGGTGTCATTTGAAACACGACCCGTACGCCGTCCACCGTTAGTTCTTCGCCGGTACGAGTGATGTCGCGCGTGGGGGCGATCAGTGTGTTGGGCCCCATTGGAATCGCATTTCCTAGACCGCAGTCAACATGTCCTCGCGGGCCGGGTGGCAGCAGGGGGCCGAATTGATACAGGGCACGCCGACCCATTGCTGGGCCCGCAATGATGTTTTCGCCAACCACTTCGTGCAAGAAGCCTTCAGGTGCAATGACCTGACATCTTCCAGCGTCCACATCGGCTTGCGAGGTCACGCCTAGTACGCCACCAAAGTGATCAGCGTGTGAATGTGTGTAGATCACAGCTACAACGGGTCTGTAGCCAAGGTGTTCGGTAACTAATTCGTATCCAGCGCGCGCAGTTGCTTCCACCGTGAGTGGGTCAACCACGATCCAACCAGTGTTTCCCCGAATGAACGTGATGTTCGAGATGTCATATCCACGCACTTGCCAGATCCCGCCGCAGACTTCAAAGAGCCCGTGATGCGTATTGAGCTTCGCGTGGCGCCAAAGGTTTGGATGCACGGTGTCAGGCATCTCGTCATTTAGAAATTCGTAGTCACCAACGTCGGTCACTCTGCGACCCTCGGAGTCGACGATCTTCGTTTGCTTGAGCGAGGCTATGAAGCCGCGCTTGGCGCGCGCGAAATCGTCGGGATCGAGCTCAGTCGCAGCGCTTGCGTTCTTTGCGCGCGTGTGAGTGCTAGCTGGTTTGGGTGACAAGTCCGCGTTGTTCGGCATGTCCGAACTGTAGGCGGTCAGTCGATTAGGAAGTTGCGGAACTGCCAAGGGTCTTGAAGGTCAAGACCATCTGAGTAACTTCCGAATCCTGGAAACAGATCGTTGCGTCCGCGCAACGGAGTCCAATCTGTCGGGCCTGAGTGCATCGATCCCAGATATGGAGTGGAGACCTTGAGCACGTCTTCCCACGGCAAATCGTCTGGTACACGGACACCTTCGTTCGGATTGTTGATCATCCAAGTGACCGCACCGACAATTGATGCCGCCACTTGCAACGTGGTCGCGCTTTGCCCTGGCAGGATTGAGCGCGCTTCGTCAATCGACAGCAACGATCCAGTCCACCAACCGGTGTAGTCGTGGCCCAGAAGCAGCACGCCGAGTTCATCGCGTCCGCTGATGATCTCGTCGTTAAGAATTCGCTGGCGTGCTTGCATATCCCAATCACGCATCAAGAGTTCATGCACGCTCAGCACTCCAGCGTCGCTTGGGCAGTAGGCGTAATGCACAGTTGGCCGATAAACGGCATTTCCATGACCGTCCCACACCGTGAGGTGGTCGCTCATCGTGAAGGCTTCGCCGTGGCGAATCACCATGCCACGAATTTCACCGCAAGGGACCCATGAGCGCACCCAAGTGAGCATGCCCGGCTTGGAGATACAGATCTGATTGCCCGGACCTTCACCCGTGTGGGCGAGTGCATTCGCTGGCATTCTCTTTTCGTGTGTGCCCCAACCCATTTCGGCGGGAGCGACACCTTCTTCGTAGAAGCCCTCAACTGACCACGTGTTTACGAATTCGTTGACTTCTTTCGGGCGATCAGTGATCTGAGTGTCGCGTTCGCTGATGTGAATCACTTTGGTGCCGGTGAGGTGTGCGAGCTTGTTGTACTCGCGCTCGGCGAGCGCAGATTCAAGACTATTTTTGCGTTCGCCAGCCCGACCATCCTTGAGAATCTTGGTGGCAATCTCAGTCAACGCTTGTTTCGCAAAGTGCGAGACCAGTCCTGGGTTCGCTCCGTGCTCAACGACCGCAGAAGCACCTTTGTTGTCACCCCACGTGTTAATCATGCGACGCATGTTCATGTGCCGCACGTAGAGCGTGCGATCACGGGGATCGGTGATAGCCATGTCGTAGTACGGATCCCAAACCTCGACGGAGGTATTTAGGTAGCGCACATTGTGATCACGACACCATTGCAGAATCACATTGCAGTCGATGTTCCAAGCGAGGTCGAGCAGCATGTCTCCGCTGCTCACGCGCTCTGCAAGCACCTGGTCGATGT
>JBIIRE010000111.1:0-5194 GCA_044341655.1 Ilumatobacteraceae bacterium
CCACAAATCGCCTGCTTTGCCGTAAGCCGGACCAACAACTCCAAATGCGAGCATTGGCGCAGTGATCACCCAGCTCAAAATGAACGCCGTGGTGTTTAGTTCCTTCGCAATCGTGTCAAGTGATACGACCAACAAGGTCATTGGGAACGACACCGTAAATAGACAAGTGAGAATCACGATGAGCGTTGCCCATGATCGCGTTATGCCGACCTTGCGGGCCACCCGATGCGCAAAGAGTGTTGGCCAAGGGACTACACCGACCTCATCAACTCCCGCGGCAAGAATCGTTGAACTTTCGAGGTGTTCGTGTTCCTCGCGCTGCTCATTCATCCCGAAAAGACTCTAGGCGAAGGTCAGATCAACCGTCGCCCCACGCAAGACTTCGTCACCAACAAAAATTTCTTTGCCGTTGATGAACGCACGAAGCAAGGCCCGCGACTCATTGCCAGTGATTTCCCCGACTTTGAGTCCCTGTGCATTAAGACCGAATTTGACGAAATCAAAGGTCTTGCCAAACACATCCGGCATCTCAACAAGATCTTGCCCAGTTGACACCGACACGATGACTTCAGAACCCTTCGGAAGTGTCACACCAGGTGCAGGAATTTGGGCGATCACGCGACCGACAGCAATGAAGTTCGATACACCGTCTGGACCGGCAACAAATTTCAGACCGCGCTCTGCCAGAAGGGCCTTGGCTTCATCCAAGGTGAGAGCGATTAGTTGGGGCGCCTTCCGAGGCTTCGGGCCGAGCGAAACAATAATTCGCACCTTGGTGCCGCGCTCCACCTCGGCACCGGCCTTCAAACTGGGCTGGTCGACCACATTCCAGCGCACGACATTGCCCTTCTTCACCTTCTCGCTATACGCACCCCCGCCATCCACATAAGAGAGGCCCGAATCGGCCAATGTGGCCTTGACCTCCTCGACGGGCTGGCCTGTGTAGTTATCCAGTTCCCGCAAACGGGGGCCAAGTGACACGATCAGGATCAATTTACGGTTCTCCTTGAGCGATGTGCCTGCCTCGGGCTCAGTTCCAATCACTGATCCCGCCTCAATGTCGTCACTCCGCTCAGATCTGATCTCAATGTCCCATTTCAACGAAGCAAGAGTGTTTAGCGCCTCGGCTTCGGTGTTGCCTTTGACCAAAGGAACAGCGTGCGCAGGAATGAGCCACGTATTCCAAGTGAAGAGTCCTGCAGCAATAACTGCAGCCACCGCCACAAGTGCCATCAAGGTCTTAAGCGCCAATCGCCGTTTTTCCGGAACTGGCGCAACTGAAGTTGCTGGCGTTTCTGAAACGTTTGCGTTCGCGCCACCAATCACGAGTGGACCACTTGGATCGCGAACTACTCGTGTGGCGTCACCGACGGTAACGCGACTCCCGCCGCGCTCAATCTCTCCTGTGCCACCAATGACAATTGGTTTTGCATCCGTAATTGAAACCACCGGTGCCAATGGCTCACTCGGAATCGTAGGTGTTGAGACCGCCAGCGTTTCGGGAGCGAGTGCTTGCCCAGCTACGTCGATTGGTGTTGGCTTTGGCAGTGACGATGCAACTTGAACTAATGCTTCACCAAACTCACGTGCGCTGTAACGATCATCTGCTTCGGGTCGTGCAGCGCGTTCAAGCACAGATGCAAGTGGTCCAAGATCTGCGTTGACCGGAAGAAGACGATCGGTCTTGTTCGCCATCGTTGCGGTTATCGATTCACTAGCGAACGGAACTTCGCCCGTGATCGCTTCGACGAGCATGACAGCAAGGCTGTAGACATCAGACTTCTCAGAAGCAGGCTCGTCCCGCCCGATCTCTGGGGCTGCATAGCGAGCGCGCTCCAAATTGAGATTGCCTGAGGCAGTGGGGACAGCAAGACCAATCCCGCTAAGGCGCGCTCGTCGATCGGGGCCGAATTGGAGGCCTGAGGGGCGTAAATCGCCATGAATTGCACCCTGGGCATGGGCGTATGACAGCACCCGGCAGGCATCCAAACCAACAACCAGCGCCTGGGAGGGGGTCAGGCGCCTACCGCGGTCCAGCATGTCTCGCAGGCTCCCGCCAGAGAGGTGTTCAAGCACGATAAAGAAGACTCGTTCGCCTTCGACCACATCAAGGCCAGCATCAAAAACTTTCACCATCGCTGGGTGATCAAAAGATCGTGCTTTTTCGGTTGCCTCTCGGAATGCGAGCACGGTCGTGGCGTCAGCAACTCCAACCGGTCGCACTTGAATTGCAACTGGCTCTGATGTGCGCACATCAGTAGCGAGATACATTGAGCTTTCACCGGAGCCAATCTCTTCGGTGAGCTTGTATCTACCAGCAACTGTTATCGCCGTGGGAGTGAGGTCAAACCCGCTCATGGGCTTACGACGCTAGTCCGAATCAGGCAAATCTCGCCTGTCGTTGGATAAAACCTTGGAATGACAAGGATTTCACAAATTCAGCCGTGAGAATAGAGAGCGATGGTTTCATTCCAAAAACTCTCCCGCCCACGCATAGTCACGAGTGCCGCAATTGCAATTGGTGTTGTGCTCATCTACTTCGGTTTCTCTCTCGCGCAAACTGGTGACGAAGGATCCAATCTTCCATCAGCAATCGAACGCTTGTCACCTGCTGATGATGATCGTGTGTTGCGACAGAGTGAAATCGTGATCGACTTCATTGATGGTTTCACGGGAGTGTTAACGGTTGATGGAATTGAAATTGAAACTTCACGTCTTGACGAACTCATGAGCAGTGGCAACACACCTGACCCTGGTGAACAAGTCGAGTTACCACCGAATGCGATTTTTGATCCAGGTAACTACACACTCAAATTTCTGCCCACCGACGGTGCCGTCATTGAGGAGTTCAGTCAGGGTGTCCACCGAGCCACTGTGCGCTACTGGCCGCTCGTGGAGGGCGAAACCAAGGCCAGGACTTACACCTGGG
This sequence comes from Ilumatobacteraceae bacterium, assembly GCA_044341655.1. Classification (GTDB taxonomy): domain Bacteria; phylum Actinomycetota; class Acidimicrobiia; order Acidimicrobiales; family Ilumatobacteraceae; genus CAIYHK01. Next base: position 2,930 of record JBIIRE010000111.1, read on the forward strand.
AATTCTCGGTGGACTGAGCCCCAAACCCTTATTGTTTGGGCAGTTCCCCGGTTTCAAGAAGGTAGGCGAACCCGTCTTCGTCAAGGATTGGCACCTTGAGCTCAGTGGCCTTGGTGAGTTTTGATGCCCCTGGCTCGGCGCCAATAACGAGTGCGAAAGTTTTTGCACTGACACTGCCTGGGCTCTTGCCGCCACGATCTTTGATCGCTTCTTCGGCCTCGACACGGTTCCAACGCGTGAGTGTTCCTGAAACGACTACTGCCTTACCTTTGAGAACCTGTGGTGCATCACGGATTATCACTTGACCGAAGTCAACGCCAGCATCACGAAGCTTGCCGATGATCACACGGTTAGATTCAACAGCGAACCAATTTGTGATTGATGTTGCAACAATTTCACCAATGCCATCAATGCTTGGCAACTCCTCCACACTTGCATTCATGATCGCATCAAGTGAACCAAATGCACGTGCGAGTGAATCCGAAGCAGTTGGACCAAGATGTTTCACGCCGAGAGCAGTCAACAACTTGGGCAGTGGTCGCGACTTGCTTGCAGAGATTGCCGCCAGAAGATTTGTTGCGCTGATCTCCGCAAAGCCATCCAACTGCAAAAGCTGTTCAACAGTTAGTGAGTACAAGTCGGAGAAGTCCGAAACGAATCCAGCATCGGTAAGTGCGAATACCGTTTTCTCACCAAGACCTTCGATGTCCATTCCACCACGCGATGCAAAGTGAATGATCCTTTGGTCGCGTTGGTATGGACACGATGGTTCAACACATCGCGTATCAGCCTCGCCATCGGCTTGAACCAATGGTGTATTCAAGGGGCAAGGACAGAAATCTGGAAAATCCCACTGTTTTGCACCCTTTTTCCTTAGGGCCAGCACTGGACCAACTACCTCGGGGATGACATCGCCCGCTTTGCGCACCACCACCGTGTCGCCAGGCCGTACATCCTTTAGCCGCACCTGCTCGCGGTTGTGCAGGGTCGCCATGCTGACGGTGGAACCGCCGACAAACACAGGCTCCAGAACAGCAAAAGGTGTGGCTCGCCCGGTTCGACCAATAGAAACCTGGATGTCTTTAAGGATTGTGTTCTTTTCCTCGGGCGGGAACTTGAATGCAATCGCCCACCGCGGTGCGCGGGATGTGAATCCAAGTCGCTCACGCTGTGCGAGATCGTCAATCTTGACCACAACACCATCGATCTCATAAGGCAAGTCGTGACGCTGTTCTTGCCACTTTTGGCAAAAGGCAATCACAGCATCAATTCCATCCACACGCTCAATTGCCGGATTAACTGGAAAGCCATAACCGCGCAGTGTGTCAAGTGTCTGATGATGGAATTGATCAGCGCCACCACCGACAACTTCACCGAGTTGATATGCCCAAAAAGAAAGATCGCGTTCGGCCGTTACCTGCGCATTTTTTTGGCGCAGACTGCCAGCACCCGCATTACGTGGGTTGACAGGAACGGAATCGGGTTTCTTCCCTTCCGCAACACGTATTTCATTTTCGCGAAGTTTTTGATCACGCAACTTCTCGAATGCGGCGATGCTCATGTAGACCTCACCGCGCACTTCGAAAACAGCAGGCGCCCCACTTGGCAATTGTTTTGGCACACCTTTGATGGTGCGAACATTCGCTGTCACATCTTCGCCGGTAACTCCATCGCCTCGTGTTGCGGCTTGGGTGAGTTTTCCGGCTTCGTAGCGAATTGAAAGTGCAAGCCCATCAATCTTGAGTTCACAGACAAAGTGCAATGGTTCACCCGGCAGACTTCTGGCCATGCGCTCACCCCATGCGAGCAACTCCGATTCATCCATCGCATTATCGAGGCTGGTCATCGGAATTCGGTGCGTCACAGGATCAAAGGTCACCGCTACCGCCCCACCAACGCTGAGAGTTGGGGAATCTGAGCTTGCAAGCTCTGGATACTTTTCTTCAATCTGAATTAGCTCACGCTTTAACTGGTCATACTCGGCATCACTAATCTGTGGCGCATCCTGGCCGAAGTAAAGCGAATCGTGGCGGATCAGTTCATCACGCAGGTACTCCGCGCGGTCTCGATCTTTCTTAGGAATTGCCACGCAGGCACGATACCGAATTTCTTCAGGTACGTAATGCCAGTTGCAACGAAGCCGTACCGTCCGCAACACGGCTTCCTAGTGCCCGTAATTGCTCCATGCCTCGCAAGGTGCTTCCTTCGCTGTGCATCCCAAACCCGCAAGCCGGGGTGACAATGCATTGGTCAAGAAGACGGCCG
>JBIIRE010000112.1:0-5171 GCA_044341655.1 Ilumatobacteraceae bacterium
CTTCAGGGTTCTGGAAAGAAACATTTGCTGCGGGCCAGATTGCGGGCTGTTCCAATTGGGGAATCGTCGTGGTTGTGCTGGTTGGTGTGGTTGTAGTTTCGGTCGTGGTTGTGTTTTCCACTGTGTCGCTAGATGAACACGAAGCAAACCCAACCAAGGCAGCTAGCGAAATCAGTGTGTTAACTAAGGGGCGTTTCACATGACCTCCAAAAGTAGGCGATTATTGTCAAACGACACCCTCAACGTATCCGCACAATTCGAGCTGCCTCTCAGATATTTGTCCCTTCCTTGGGCTATAGGCGGACAGACTTTGATTACGAAGTACATAAGGGTCGTACAACTACCCTTGATTTCATGAACAAAGAGGATCTCATCAACATCGAGAGCCCCGCGAAAAAACGTATCGCTTTGGTGGCACATGACAACATGAAAAGCGAGATGCTCGAATGGGCGAAAGCGCACCACGATGTGCTTTCTCAGCACGTACTTCTTGGAACTGGAACCACGGGTCGTTTAGTCGCCGAACAAACTGGCCTTGAAGTAGAAAGACTTCGGAGTGGTCCACTTGGTGGCGATCAGCAACTTGGCGCACGCATCGCAGATCGTGAGATTGACATCTTGTTGTTCTTTTGGGATCCACTCGAGCCACAGCCACATGATCCAGATATCAAGGCGTTGCTGCGAATCGCTGTCGTCTGGAACATTCCGGTTGCGTGTAATCGAGCGAGTGCTGATTTCTTGATGTCGTCACCGTTGGTGAATGAGATCTATCAGCGACGCGTTCCTAACTATTAGAGCCATGCCACAGCGTGGAAGATTTGCTCCATCACCAACAGGTGATCTTCATCTGGGCAATCTTCGTACCGCATTAATTGGGTATCTCTGGGCGCGAGAATCTGATGGCGAATTTCTGATTCGGATGGAAGACCTTGACCAGATGACCTCTTCACGAGCACTCGGGGAGAGACAATTAGCTGATCTTGCTGCAATCGGAGTGGAGTCCGACATGCCCGTCATTTGGCAAAGCGATCGCTTCGACATCTACAAGTCAATTATCAATGAACTCACGGAAAGGGGCTTGACCTATGAGTGTTTTTGCTCGCGACGTGAGATTCGCGAGGCTGCTGCGGCGCCGCACGGCCCTTTGCCTGATGGTGCATATCCAGGAACGTGTGCCGATCTCACGCCTGCAGAGCGCAGCGAACGCGCAAGGGAACGCCCCGCTGCAATTCGGTTACGAACTAATCGCTCGGTGGTGGCAATCCATGACACTCTTCACGGGGAGTTCTCCGCACAAGTTGATGATGTCGTGCTGCTTCGCAATGACGGGACGCCGGCCTACAACCTTGCGGTCGTGGTTGATGATGCGCTTCAAGGTGTAACCCAGATCTGTCGGGGTGACGATCTGTTGTCGAGCACGCCACGACAGGTCTATCTTCAGCGACTCCTTGGGTATCGAACACCTGAATATCTCCATGTCCCATTGGTGTTGGGTAATGACGGTGAACGACTCTCAAAACGCAACGGAGCACTCTCACTGCGTGACCTAGACGAGCAGGGGAGGCCAGCTGAATCGGTGCGGGAATTGCTGCTCGCGAGTATCGGTGGAAGCTTTAGTGCCGATGCATTGCTTAGGGTTGGTACATGGACGATCTAGAACACGTGCTCGGTTATCGGGACTACGCGGATAATTCCCGTGCCGCCGAGGTAGTTGGCCCAGAAATGTTGTCGCTTTCGTACTGGAAGCCGGATTTCTGTGCTGCAATCATCCGTGCCGCCGAAGCAGTGGGTGGGTTTGAGCCACAACCTGATGATCCAGTACCAGGGCATGAGATCTCGCTGGCAATGATCAGCCCACGTCTTTTCGAAGCAGTGCAGAATGATTTTGGCATCCGTGTCTGGCCGCAACTGCAAGGTCATTGGCCCCTTATCGACTACTACGGGCTTCGTGATGTCTTCGTGATCAAGTATCAGCCAGGGCTACAAGAAGAGTTACGGATTCATCATGATGTTGCACAAGTTTCAGCGAGCGTGAAACTCAACGATGATTACGAAGGCGCAGACCTTGAGTTCCCACGCCAAGGAATGAGCAACGCGTCAATGAAAGTTGGGGAAATGCTGGCGTGGCCTTCAATGGTCACTCACGCCCATCGCAGTGCACCAATCAAGAGTGGCGTGAAATATGGCCTGACGTTCTGGTGTGAATTGCCTCTAATTGTCTGAGCGACGCACACGCAGTGCTTTGTCGTCTGCAGTAAGACACTTCCCAGTTTCTAGATCAAACTTCCATCCATGCAGTGTGCAAGTGAGTACCTTGCCATCGCACTCACCAAAAATGCTGAGGTCAGCCTTTCGGTGCGGGCAATAACGCTCCATGGTGTACCCGCCGAGCTCAATTTCGTCAGAGTCTTCTTGCTTTGTGACTTTGCCACGAGCTTCTGATTCGGTTCGGCTCATTCGATCTGGGCTCAGCGACTTAAAGAAGTTGTAGAGGTACTCATTGAATTCGCCTTCGCGCCAAGCCTTGAATCGGCACGAGAGGAACAGCGAGTTGGACCAATCAACAGCTCGAGCCGAGATGACACTTTCCAATATTTCCGACGGAATCTCAAAACGAAAACCGTAAGGCTCATCGGCATGAGTTCGTACTTGATGCGCCGCAAAATCAATCAGAATCTCATTTGTGCCTGAGCGAATCAGGCAGTTGGCCCCCACCAATGAGCACAGAGTTGGCGCCATCGACATAAGGGGCTCGAACCAGAGCTTCAGTGTTTGGATGACATCGAGACCGGGGACACCCCAAGTCGCCTTTTCGTGAGCAATCCTCTCGGCCCAATCTGCTTTGTATTGCTGAAGGTATTCACCTTTATTTTCAAAGATTGTTGCAAGTTGAGATTCATCGCATGGCTGGGCAACTTCAACTGAACCATTTTGGATAGTGACAACGGTGCCAGGAATGTTCATGACTCCACGCCCTAAGTTCATCTGGCTGAGCCGTCGCAGAAACTCACTTTGGTCTGGGAAGATCGAGAGCTCGTCGCCAGTAATCACATTGAATGCAAAAAGCTCATCATCCAAAAAACACGGTGGGCCGGCGGAGGGAGCCACAACTTGGGCCTTCAGCGACTCGACATACTTAAAACTTCGTGCGAACTGACTTTCGACCTTTGCAGACACGAGTTGTCGCATCTCAGCCTCAGGGATTTCGTAGACCATCGGATACCAAATTGCGCCGCTGAACTGTAAGTAGTGGACATCCACGGGCCCATGTGCGGCCAGTGCAGCAACGTCATGTGTGCGGCAATCATTCTGATTTACTACGCGACCCGTTGAGTCGCTGATCACAATTGCTGAATCACCACCTGGCCCATCGGTGATTGAGGTTTCGACATGAATAGCCACTTGCAGTTCACCGAGAGACAACGGCTGAGCATTTGTGGTGCGAATAAAATTGGTGAAGCCAAGTTTGCGGAGCTCACCCTCGAGTTCCTGCGATGGGTAGTCCGGCAAGAGAACGGAGACGTTTTTGTTCATCCTGTTACCAAGAAACTTGGCATCTAAGTGGTCACCGTGGAGATGTGAGATGTAGAGATAATCCGGATTTGTAATTGCGGACATCAACTCATCAGAGAGCTGATCGTTACGTGGAAAGACGAACCATGACGCAAAAAACGCTGGCTCAAACCATGGATCACAAACGATGGTCTTGCCACCGGCCTGCACCATGAGGCCAGCATGGCCAATGGTTGTGACCTGCATGAGTTAACTCAGCGTTACTTGACCGGTGCGTCGGTGGATTGCTGGCCACCGGTGGAAACGTGCTCGGTCCACTTTTCGCCGTTCCAATAACGAAGCTCAAAGCGCCCGGATGGATCTGGGTACCAGTTGGCAGGAGCGCTTGCAGTCGGAGAAGCCACCACATCAGTTGCTTGTGTTGTGGTGGTGGCCAGATATTGCGATGGGCTGTTGCCACGGCGACTGCGTTTGATAATCGCCACAACTGCTTTGTCCCACGTATATATGGTGACCACTTCCCAGCCATCAGCATTCTTGGTGTTGAGCTGAGAAGTGAGATCAGCTGGATTCGTGGCGGGCGCGGACACGTGGTCGTACTCGAACATGGTTTTGACGCTACTAGCCCTGTCGCACAAGTTCACCTACGTCGGCATCCCCCGGAGGGCCGTCGTAGACAAGGCTGCCATCCCGCAAAGCAATTATGCGTTGCACAGAATGGACAAAACCGAGTTCGTGAGTGGCCACCACTAGCGCGGCACCGTCTTCATGGGCTTGGTCAAAGAGTTCTAACAATGCGTCCTTGCCCGCAGCATCCAACCCGACAAATGGTTCGTCCACAATCAACAGTTCGAATGGACGCACAAACGCGATCGCAATTGCAGCTTTTTGTTTGAGGCCACGGCTAAAAGTACTCGGGAGATCATCTGCGCGTTCATATAGCCCAAGATGATCTAGAAGATCTGCCGCATACTGATCCCACTTGTCCACGCCGTGCAGACGCGCAACGTATTCAAGGTGTTGCCAGAGTGAAAGATCGTCGTAGAAGGTGGGCTGGTCAGCGATGTAGCTCAACCGTGCACGTGCTGCGAGGCCGCCGGCGGGTTGATCAAAAATTGTTATGTCACCCGACGAAGTCGAGAGCAATCCTGACGACATCCGCAACATCGTGGTCTTGCCAGAACCATTGTGGCCAAGAAGTGCCACGCGCTGCCCAGACTCCACCCGAAGTGAGAGTGTCTCAAGCGCAGTTGCATCGCCATAGTTCTTTTCGACTGCGTGAAGTTCTAGTGCTGCAGGCGGGCTGGACGGCACGTGCAACTTGTCGTTCGTGGCCGGTGGTTTCGGATGTTTATTCACAACAGACCGCCTTCACTCTTTGATCGGTCGGCTTGTGCCGCGCGACCACCTTCCATAACATCGCGCCACCATTTGTGGATCAAATCACGCTGGTGTACCCAACCCACGATCAACACGATTGCAAGTGAGCATGCAACCGCACCACGAATGGCAGCACCGATCACGTTCATCCCGTTTTCTTCTGCCGAGCGCACGATCAAGACAGGAGTGCAAGCAAGAATTGAAACAGTTGGCGGCCATGCACTGCGGATCACCGTGGTGAGGCCGCTTACCTCTGGCGGCATGTAAAGGCGTTCAGC
>JBIIRE010000113.1:0-5142 GCA_044341655.1 Ilumatobacteraceae bacterium
TCTCGTGGCACTACAAACAGTTTCGGGGCCCTGCGAGATACGGGTCCGTGACACCGTGCTTAGCGGGAACTTTGTGCCCCTGCCATTTGTTGCTCATCGCGGCTAACAAAAGACTCAAGTGGCTCACAGGTGCAGATCAGATTGCGATCACCGTGCGCGGAGTCAATACGTCGCACCGGAGGGAAGTAGGACTTCGTACTGGATCCCACGGCGACTGCCTGTTCTCGTGTGTATTGACGCTCCCACGTACCGCATAGATCAGCAATGGTGTGAGGAGCGTGCCGAAGTGGACTCGCATCGATCTCAATCACTCCACTTCGAACACACTCGATTTCATCGGCAATGGCCAACATCGCATCAACAAAACGATCAAGCTCTTCCTTGTTCTCGCTCTCTGTTGGTTCAACCATCAATGTGCCCGCAACAGGGAAGCTCATTGTGGGCGCGTGGAACCCGAAATCCATCAACCGTTTAGCAACATCATCTACCGACACGCCAGTGGTCTTCGTTATGTCTCGAAGATCCAGAATGCACTCATGCGCAACTCTTCCGTTTTGACCTGAATAGAGAATCGGAAAACGGTCACCAAGTCGCGCAGCAAGATAGTTGGCATTCAAGATGGCATGCTTCGATGCCTTAGTGAGACCGTCTGCGCCCATTAGGCGAATGTAAGCCCATGCGATGGGCAAGATTCCCGCAGATCCAAAAGGTGCCGAAGACACTCGACCGATTGAAGTTTGGGTCTTGGCGGTTCGAGCGGGGATGAATGGTGCAAGGTGAGATTTAACTGCGACCGGACCAACTCCGGGACCACCTCCGCCATGGGGGATACAGAAGGTCTTATGCAAGTTGAGATGACTGACATCCGCACCAAATTTCCCGGGCTGGGCGAGTCCAACCATCGCGTTGAGATTCGCGCCATCGAGATAAACCTGGCCACCAGCATGGTGGACTATCGCGCAAATCTCTTGAATTGCAGACTCAAACACACCATGAGTTGAAGGGTAAGTAATCATCAATGCAGCGAGCGTGTCTCCCGCCGCTTGGACTTTTGACTCCAGATCGGCGATATCAACATTCCCATTCAGGTCACAGTTAACGACTACGACGCTCATTCCACACATCACGGCACTTGCCGCATTGGTACCGTGGGCTGACGAAGGGATTAAGCAGACAGTTCGCTGAGCATCTCCACGACTCCGGTGGTATCCACGGATGGCCAGAAGACCAGCAAATTCGCCTTGGCTACCAGCATTTGGTGCAAGGCTGACGGTGTCATACCCGGTGATCTCAGCGAGCCACTCTTCGAGGTCGCCAATCATTTCGAAGTATCCAGCAGCATCTGCGGAATCACATAGCGGGTGCATGTTGGCAAAACCCGGCCAAGTGATTGGTTCCATCTCTGTTGTCGCGTTCAACTTCATCGTGCACGACCCGAGCGGAATCATGGTTCTGTCTAAGGCGAGGTCCATATCACTGAGTTTGCGGAGATAGCGCAACATCGCGTGCTCGGTGCGGTAGTTCCGGAACGCCTCTTGGCGCAGAATATCGTCATGACGTAAATCGCTAGGTGCAAGGGCGCTGACACCAGGGGAGTAGGGGATCGCAAGAGCCGTCAAAATGGTCGTTAGGTCTTCAGCCGTAACGGTCTCATCCAGGCTGAGGCTTAGCGCGGTGGCATTAACTGATGTGGCGTCGAAACCCGCAGCCAACAATTTGGAACGTAGGTCTTGTGAATCACATTCAACAATCGTGAGCGTGTCAAACCATCTGGAGTTTGCGAGCTTGTATCCAGCTGCGGTTAGCGAAGCTGCTAGATCGGAGATCAGAGCATGTACGCGATCAGCGATTGATCTAAGGCCCTCATAACCATGCCACATTGCGTAAAAGGCAGAACCGTTGGCGAGAAGTGCCTGTGCGGTGCAGATGTTCGAAGTGGCCTTTTCGCGGCGAATGTGTTGTTCTCGAGTCTGAAGCGCTAGACGCAAGGCGCGTTTTCCATTGGCGTCGACCGAGACGCCGACCAAGCGACCGGGTAGTGCTCGCGCGTGTTCTTCACGTGTTGAGATGAAGGCAGCATGGGGTCCACCAAAACCCATCGGAATTCCAAAACGCTGCATCGATCCAATTGCGATGTCTGCAGCTAGTGATCCTGCTGAAACTGACAAAACACAAAAGAGTGGATCAGTATCAACTATCAACAATCCATTTTTGGAGTGCAGAGTTTCAGCAATCTCGCGAATCAGTGAGGCGGACTTAACGTTCCCAGAGGAACCAGGTTGACAAATGAGTGCACCAAAGCAGTCAGGCATTTGCGCCGAAGCAAAGTCATGGACCACAACCTCAATACCGACAGGCTCAGCCCGCGTGAGTATGACTGCAAGATTCTGTGGATGGATGTCAATGTCGACCAAAAAACGATCTGAGTCACTCTTGGAAACGCGTCGCGCCATTGACATCGCCTCTGCGCAGGCAGTGCCTTCATCCAGTAGGGAAGCATTTGCAACTGGCAATCCCGTCAATTCACTGATCAGAGTTTGGAAAGTTAGTAAGGCCTCGAGTCTTCCTTGACTTATCTCAGGTTGATATGGGGTGTAGGAGGTGTACCAAGCGGGATTTTCAAAAAAGTTTCGTTTGATCACTGGCGGTGTCACGGTGCCGTAGTAGCCACGGCCGCGCAAGCTGCGTCGCGCGATGTTTCGAGCTGCTAACGCTTGCATCTCAGAGGTGACCTGAGTTTCAGTGGCAGAGTCGGGGAGCATTAGCGATCCCCGCATACGTATCGACGAGGGGACTACCTGGTCAATGAGATCATCAACCGTCGAAACGCCCAGAAGGGCGAGCATTTCAAGATGATCGGAATCGGAGGTGGCGATATGACGCGATACGAATCCTTCAAGGTGCTGCACGAGTGCCTCCAGACATAAGAGTCCATCAAGTTGGCACCCCCGCTGTATTGGCACCTGAGAGCTTCACCGCTTAGCGGCTTTCCCCGTCGGTAGGGCATGCACCCTTTTCCAGCGACGCCCGCCTGTTCGGTCCACTTTGCCTGAGAGGTTCCGGGGTGGTTGCTCCTTCGGCGCTTCCCGGACTGGATGCCAAGGAAAACTCTCCCGCGCAGGTTGATGAGCGCAACACGAGAGTAGGACATCTACAAGCAGGCTTTTGGGAATTTGCTGCTTTTGTCTCGTGTTTTAACGAAATCCAAACCTACATAACGGAGATTATGGGCGCAGTGGGGATAGACGGGCGGGATCAATGACTGGCTTGGCAGCATCAATGATCCATCTCAATGCATCTAACACCTGCTGCGGGCTTGCTTCCTTGGCTAAGGCGCCATCACGTTCAGCATCCTCAATTGCGCATGCCAATACGTACAACTCGTCGAGCAATGAGTCCAATTCGGTACGAACGACGATCAGTTCCTCATCAGACAGATTCAGTTCGGCTGCACGCTGACGAAAAACCCATTCCCGTTGTCGACACGCCCCGCCGCAGAACTCACGAGGCCGGCCAGCTCCATCCTGGTCAGGAAGGACCCGCCGACAGTGTCGGCAGCGTCGGTATTGCCCGGTTCCCTCGCTCACCTACCGCACCAATGCCCTGGGACCCAATAACGTCATGACGAAATTCTGTCATCTATGACGCGTCGTTACTTAGCATTGCTCCATGTCCTTACCTTTGGCGCCATTCTCATCGTTCGCATCTGACAACGCCGCAGGTGTTCACCCTCGTGTGCTTGATTCAATCGTTGCCAGCAATCAGGGCTCGGCACTGGCCTACGGCGAGGATCGATACACCGCTGAAGCGGTACGTCGATTCGGAGATCTTTGCGGACGAGAGTTTGAATGTCTCTTTGTTTTTGGGGGCACTGGTGGGAATGTGCTGGCACTGGCATCACTCTTGGAAACAGGCGAGGCAGTTCTAGCAACCGATACTTCCCACATCCATGTTGATGAAGCCGGTGCACCTGAGCGACTTATCGGCACAAAGATCGTCACCGTTCCACACAGTGACGGCAAATTGACCGTTGAGGATGTTGAAGCCTGTGTCGCTGATCGAGCCCAGGTGCATCATCCGCGAGTTGGCGTGGTCTCAATCACTCAGGTCACCGAGATGGGAACTGTGTATGAGCCAGATGAAGTTGCGCACATCGCAGAGGCTTGTCACCGTCGAGGATTGCGACTTCACATGGATGGTGCTCGGATCGCAAACGCTGTGGCCGCTTTGGGTGGAGATGAGAGTTTGTTCAGAGAATTAACCCAGCATGTGGATGCAATCACATTTGGTGCAACGAAAAACGGTGGCATGTTTGGTGAAGCCGTGATCGTATTTTCTGACCATGGAAAAGCGAATCTGGCGTACATCCGCAAACAACTCGCGCAGCTACCTTCAAAGATGCGATTTGTGAGCGCCCAATTCAATTCCATGCTCACAGACGGATTGTGGTTGCAGACTGCAGCTCATGCGAACTCGATGGCCGTTCAGTTGTACGAGCGTCTGAAGGACATACAGAGCCTGCAACTCTCGCCACCGCAGGCAAACAGCCTCTTCCCCACCATTGGTCACGCTCACGCAGAAACGCTTCGCGATTGGTCCTTTTTTTGGGACTGGAATCAAACACTGAATCAATACCGATGGATGACCAGCTGGGCGACCACCACGGAAGATGTAGATGTGTTTGCCGGTGTGGTTCGGTCAGTCCTCGCGTCGTCCTAAGACCATCATCACCCAGCCATCATCTGAAGCAAGAGAAATTTCAGTGAGTGATTTATAAGCGCTGCGAATTCTTTCTATTTGGGTGTCGCGAATTCCGGAGAGAATCACAATTCCGTTCGGCGACAGATGCTGAATCACCCACGGGGCGACATCTAGGAGCACTGGCGCAAGAATGTTGGCTACGACAACGTCGTAGCGATCATCAGGATTGAGATCTGACCAAGTTCCAACCAGATCGATGGTGACACCGTTTTCTGCGGCATTGCTACGGGTGGTTTTCAATGCGGATTCAGCGATATCGACAGCGGACACTCTGGATGCGCCAGACATTTTTGCAAGTATGGCAAGCAGTCCGGTTCCACAACCAGCATCAAGCACGTTGAGCCCTGTGAATTTCAACTCACTCAACCAGTTGACGCACAT
>JBIIRE010000114.1:0-5129 GCA_044341655.1 Ilumatobacteraceae bacterium
TGCAGTTGTTGTTTTTGAAAGCCACACTGTGCCAGTAGTTCCAGCACTAGTACCTGTCACACCTACCGCGATGATCGTGGTTGAGATTGCTACATTGCGCACGCGCATGTGTGCCCCCACTGTCTGATTCGGGAAGCCCGATTAAGAGGCAACCTTCATTTGGATATGGGTACAATCCTACCGATTACACGGTTGAGCCACTTCACGAACGCAAAAGCTCAGCCATCAAGATTCGGGTGGACTTGTCACTCCACATATATGGCAAATAGCGGTCAGCTCTTGCCGATCTTGCGGAAATCCCAACTTGATGCTTTCTCAGTCACAACTTTGAGCCAAGCATGACGACCATCGTGGTGCATCGTGTCAGAACCTGTGTACTTGCGTGCAAACAACTGCTCGGGCACTTCAAGTTCGGGGTTTGGTTCGCCAGTCCGAGGAACCTCACCCACTACTTCGACGCGTCCTTGGATCTCGACACCATGTAATTCCAAAAAGTCGACGCCACCATCGAGAACGATCGCAACGCGTGGATCACGCATCAAGTCAGTCCACCGCTGGCTGTTCACAATCGATGTCAACCATATAGAGGTGCCATCCCACACGAACCAGAGCGGTGTTACGTGTGGTCCGTCATGGGAAACAGTTGCCACACGGCAAGTGCGTTCAGAAAGAAGATACGCGTTGAGTTCATCTGGCGACATCGCAATGCGTTTGCCGCGCTTTTGTTCCTTGGTCATTTCAATCCTTCCGCAAGATCATCGTGCTTGACGGCACGCCGCCGCCGGTAGAGATTACTGCGGTCTTCGCATCTTTGATTTGACGCTCGCCGCCATCGCCGCGCAATTGGATCACTGCTTCACGGACAAACCCGAAGCCGTGCGTGCGACCCGCCGAAATCTGACCACCATGTGGATTCAACGGCAGCAAGCCATCGCGAGCGATGTTGTGTCCGCCTTCGAGAAAATCCTTGGCTTCGCCGTGGCCACAAAAGCCGAGTGCTTCAAGCCATGAGAGGCAGTTAAACGAAAAGCCGTCATAAAGCAACGCCACATCAATGTCTTTTTGCTTTAGTTCTGTGCGGGTCCATAAATGCGCGGCTGGGCCGGCGAGCATTGGCTCATGATCGAGCACGCCCTGATCCCAAGACACAGCTTCAGTTATCTGTGTGCCAACGGCCTCCACGCGGATGGGTTTGCACTTTAAGTCCCCCACCGTGTCGGCAGCCGAAACGATCACTGCAACTGCGCCGTCACAAGGAACATCGCAATCGTAAAGACCGAACGGTGTTGTGATCATACGAGCGTTCAAGTAATCATCCATCGTGAGTGGATCGCGGTAAATCGCCTGCGGATTGATCATCGCGTTCTTTCGAGCATTGAGAGCAATCCAGCCAAGGGTCTCGCGTGTAGCACCGTATTTGTGCATGTACTGAGTGGCTGCCATTGCAATCCAGTTAGATGCAGAAGATGCGCCGAAAGGAATGCGCCACTGCATATCGCCGTCAACGCGACCCATGGACGGGCGTCCGTATCCCTGCTTCATTAACTCAGCGTGACGCGCCTCCCACACCGTGCGGAAACAAAGAACGTGCTTGCAGAGCCCCGAAGCCACAGCGAGCATTGCGTTGATGATCGCACCGCCTTGTCCTGGCGTTTCTGAACTTCCGCTGTGCCAAGTGGGGCGCAACCGCAACACATTCTCAACTGCGGTGATACCGCCTTCACTCATACCACTGCCGGCCATCATCCCGCCGGGATAAGTAGCGAGACCGTCGATGTCTTCGGGCTTCAACCCTGCATCCTCAATTGCCTTCATACATGCATCAACGGTTAGCAAAAGCGGGTTCCCCATGATGCGCCGACCAACTTCGGATTGGCCGATGCCCGACAGCACGACCTTGTCTTCGAACTTCGCGGCCGATGCCATGGGTCGTGCCTTATATATGGACTTGTCGAGCTCGGGGATGGCTCCGAGTTCTTTGGCGCCGGATGGTTCAAATAGCGGCAACCAAACGTCGTCTTGATGATGGAAGGCAACTTTCACCTTCTGCCCGATCTTCACATCCTGTAGTTCGCAGTTGACGATGTTGGTTGTGAGTCGCACCCGGGGGTCTTCGTCGATGGTTACAACCGCAACTACGTAAGGAGGGGCCATGGTGGGCAACCACTGCTGCACGTTGACCGTGAAAGCCACCAATGTGGCGCTCCCCGAGACCTCGGCGATCGTGAGATCTGATGATCGGCAGTAAGGGCACACGGGCTGGGGCGGATGGATCAAAGCGCCACATGCGTTGTCTTTCTGGAAGCGCAACTTTCCATCCTCACCCGACTTCCAGAAAAACTCAGTTTCGGGTGAAAGATTCGGCAACGGATGCACCTGGGTATACGACACTTTGACCCCCATCAACTAGTCGAGGCACCCATCCTTTCCTATTTCGGGCTTACCGTTCCACTTGGCGGAAACCTTCAGCACTCACGTCGCCACGTTGGCCAAAGTGAGTCGCCCCCCGACGGAAAACCAATATGGGGTCACGACTAGCCTCGGATCGATGGTCCCCTCGGTCGACACCGCTGTTTCGGAAAACCCAATCGTGGTTGAGCGGATCGGACTCGCGTGGCGCCAGTTGCGGAGGGGTACCGCAATCAATGTGTTGCGTGACCAGTTATTTGGCACGGGAGTTGATGCCCTAGACCCTGGCCAGATGGACACTCTCGACCTTCTCGTCAAGCGTGATCAATGGCGAATGTCGGATTTAGCTGAAGCACTTCATGTTGAACCCTCGACCGCAACACGAGCCATCAGACGCTTAGTGCAATCGGGGCTCGCTGAGCGCACAGCATCTGAACAAGATCGTCGAGTTGTGTTGGTATGCGCCACCGACGCAGGACGTGCACGCTACGACGCTGTGATGAAAGTGCGACTCAAATTTTTTGGTGACCTGATCGCTCAATGGACACCAGCTGAAGCTGATGCGATTGCTGTAGCGCTTGAAAAACTTGTTGCCGGCATTGACATTGCGGTTACCAATCTGCAGGACGAGCCGACAAATGGCTGAACAAAACGCTTTTGCACGCGAAGCGATGCAATACGCACCGCAGTTGTACTCAACTGCATTACGGATGACCCACAACGCACAAGATGCCGAGGACCTCGTGCAGGAGACCTACCTTCGCGCATACCGAGCATTCGCAAGTTTCGAAGAAGGAACGAACCTACGTGCGTGGCTGTTCCGAATCATGACCAATACCTATATAAATATGTATCGCAAGAAACAGCGCCAAGTTAAGGAAGAGGATTACGGCGAGATTGAGGATCTGTTCCTGTATCGGCGCCTTCGTTGGTTTGATACCGATGCAGTTGCCGAGAGCGCCGAAAGCGAGATGATGGCCCTATTCCCCGAGGACGCTGTTCGCCATGCCCTCGACGAATTGCCCGAGGAGTACCGAGTTCCGGTCCTTTTGGCCGATGTTCAGGGCTTTTCCTACAAGGAAATCGCCGAAATGCTGGATGTAAAGATTGGAACGGTCATGTCCAGGCTCCATCGGGGAAGAACTCGGCTCCAATTGGCGTTGTATGACCATGCGAAGGCTCGCGGGATCGTCCGTGAGTCCTCGGACAATTTGGAGACAACCTGATGGCTGATTGCAACGAGACCCTTCTGGAGATCTGGCGCTTTTTTGACGACCAGCTCTCTGAGGCTGCTCGTGCAGATATTGAAAGCCATCTCAGTGAATGCACCGACTGCCTTCAGGCTTTTGACTTTTACGCCGAACTGAAGAGCGTGGTCGCACAATCCGTTCGGGATGACACAATTCCCGAATCTCTAAAGATCAAAATTTTTGAATGCTTCGGTGATGTATTAGCCGAAGATGATGGTTCGGAACTAACCTCAGAATCATGATCGCAGCAAACATCTGGCACTGGTGGATCGGCGTAGTTCTCCTGTTCGCAGCACTTGGAGCAGTTCTCAGCGTTGGAGCGGGTTACCTCTCAAAGGTGACCGCGATGAAATACCCCAACCGTCGCCAGCGTCGGAAGTAGATGCCTGTGGGTGATCTCGCCCACTCTCTATCCAACAGTCAGCAAGCGTCGCAGTTAATCGCGCGTTGTAACTTTCCCAGCGAACCAACTCCCGCTGCGGTGTCTGGTGGAGCCGATTCAATGGCGCTCATGCTGTTGGCGCACAAGCACGGATGCCTTTCCGAAGTTGTTCATGTGGACCATGGATTGCGTCCCCAATCACATCAAGATGTCGAAGTAATCAACTCAGTCGCGTCGCAACTAGGGATCAAAGTCACCACTGTGCGGATTGAAGTTGGCTCCGGTACGAATCTTGAAGCTCGAGCCCGTGAAGCGCGGTACTCGGTGCTGCCATCAATTGTGATGACCGGTCACACCCAAGATGACCAAGCTGAAACAGTGATCATCAACCTCTTACGTGGATCAGGAACTGCGGGCCTAGCGGCAATGAATAGTGGCACCAATCACCCACTGCTTGAACTACGACGCTTCGAAACTGAGGCAATTTGCAGAGAACTTGGCGTCGCCTACGTGAACGATGAGACCAATGCAGATCCGAAATATCAGCGCAATCGCATCAGGGCTGAAGTGATTCCTCTATTAAATGAGGTAAGTCGCCGCGACATTGTCCCCGTGCTCGCACGTCAAGCTGAGATCTTGCGTGCTGACGATGCCTTGCTTCAATCACTCGCACTTCAGATTGACCCGACGGATGCACGAGCTCTGACGCAAGCTGATCCGGCGTTGGCAAAGCGTGCCCTTCGGGCGTGGATGGCAGACCCCTACCCTCCGGGCAGTGCCACAATCGACCGCGCAATGGCCGTTGCCCGAGGCGAGATCTTGGGTACAGACCTCGGCGGTGGGAGGCATCTCAGCCGTCATCAACAAGTTCTCAAAATTTCCCGAACCGAAAGCACGAACCACGACGATTGAGTATCGTAAGACTGCGATGAAATCGGTTAGCCCCAAAGGCGGTAAGTAATGCCCCCGAAACTGCGTGGAAAATGGGCTCTCGGGATCACCCCCCGAAACTTCACTTGGATCATCAAAGACAAGATCGCCGTATGTGAGCGGCCAGGCGGCTACGGAGATTCCCACCGTCGGGTACG
>JBIIRE010000115.1:0-5094 GCA_044341655.1 Ilumatobacteraceae bacterium
CAGAGACAAAAGCCAATGCGCATGCTTGAATCAACGGATCATCGCCGATGTCATGCAACACCTTCATCCACGCAATCGTGTGCCCGCTTTCGTCGTGGGTGTCTCCAGGATGAACAACATCACGCGGTATCCAACGGCGGTCAAACAGGTTTGACCAGTGGTCTTGCACACATTGTTCGGGGGTTGGCAATCCGGTTGGTGCAGCGATTGGTGAGATATCTAGTGACTCCTCGCCGCGATGGAAAGAAGCCTCAAGGTTCAAAATCGCACCACCAGGCTGATTGGCTACAACTCGTCTCGTCGAAAAACTCCTACCGTCACGAATGCGATCAACTTCATATCTGACGACTTCTTTGTGGTCACCGGGACGAATGAAGTAAGCCCGCAATGAGTGGGGCAAGAGTTCTTTTGCAACTGTGGCACTTGCGGCACGTAGTGCTTGGGCAACTATGTGCCCGCCGTAAAGACCACCCCACGGGTATTCATTGCCGATCCCGATGTATTCGTTTTCACCAGACCGCAGAAGGTCAAAGAGTTCATTTAGATCGCCAGCAACCACGGTCTACAACCCTAGTTTTGGGCTCTACTTGCGACCCATTTGTTCATTCGGTGACACGTACAACCAGCACAACTTCATCGGTGACGTGACTTTCCAGTTCAAACTCACCTACTTGATCAGCTGTAAATGAAATTGAAGTTGGCGTGTTAATCGCCATTTCACCTGACAGAAGGTCATACCCGTGAAGATGCATCTCGTCTGATGCATTTGGATTTGTGATTGTGATCTTGACTTGGTCACCGAGCTTGACCACACAGTCATCGGCTGGCATACCAACAATCACCTCACAGATCACTGGTCCCATTGCATCGATAGTCGTGGTGGTAGAGCTCGTACTTGTGGTTGAGATTGCGACCGTAGTTGTGGTGTCCGTCGTGGTGGTGTCACTGCACGAAGAAAGCGCGGCAGTGAGTCCTAGCAAAGTAACTATGAGTCGTTTCATGGGCAACCTCAACTACCAAACATAAAGCCCAGATCGGGCGCTGTCAGCATCGGGACATAGGGGATCCCAGCTGCTTCAGCCATCGCCGCACAGGTTCCACCCCGGTCGACAATCACCGTGATCAGAACTGGCTCTGCACCATATGCACGCACTACCTCAACGGCCTCAAACAACGAAGTTCCACGGGTCACCGTATCTTCGGTGATAACTACCTTGTCGCCAGGTTGCAAGGCTCCCGCAAGACGACCAGTTACACCGTGATCTTTTGCTTCTTTGCGCACGCTAAAACTTCGGAGTGCTAATCCGCGTTCGGCGGCGATTGCGGCCACACCGAAGGCAACTGGGTCGGCACCCATGGTCAGTCCACCAATCGCTGTGGCCTCAGCAGGTATGAGCTTCAGTGCAACGTTGGCCACAGCGACAATTCCATCTGCTCTGCATGCAGTTTGTTTTGTATCTAAGAACCAATTGCTCTTGCGCCCAGACTTCAAAGTGAAGTCGCCGAGTTTTACAGAATGCTCAAGCACATGTGCACGTAACACTTCTCGCTCGGTATCGAGATTTGGAAGATTGTTTGCCACATCAAAGACGGTAGTTCGTCACTAAAACAGACAGAGTCCGATTCGGGACAAT
The DNA here is from genome assembly GCA_044341655.1 of Ilumatobacteraceae bacterium. Lineage (GTDB taxonomy): Bacteria > Actinomycetota > Acidimicrobiia > Acidimicrobiales > Ilumatobacteraceae > CAIYHK01. The sequence goes on from JBIIRE010000115.1 coordinate 1,635, forward strand.
TACCCGTTGGAAACTTACGAAGTTGTTCTATTTCAGCAACCCAAAATGCCTAATCTTGCAAATCGGGTAACTATTTACTGCAAACCGAAAACTACGAAGAACAAGAGAGAAAAGTCAAAGATGCCTGCGAAGAAAATTGCTAAGCCAAAGATGAGTCAAGCCCACAAAGCGGCGCTCGCTTCTGGGCGCGTCGAAGGACGCATAGTCCGCGAATACCTTGAAGCCGTTGAAATGCACCGGCCCAAAAGAGGGCGCAAGCGCACTCCTGAATCGATTAAATCAAGATTGAATTCCATCAAAACTGCGCTCAATGAAGCCGATGCAGTGACGAAACTGAAGCTCGTGCAAGAGCGAATGGATCTTGAGCACGAACTCGCAAATCTGAATGCCAAGCGGAACATGAACGAAATTGAGGCACGCTTTGTCAAGATTGCTGCTGCTTACAGCAAGCGCAACAACATCACTTACACCGCATGGCGCGAAATTGGGGTTGACCCAAACGTTCTCCGCAAAGCTGGCATAAACAAGTAACTCAGAATTGAATCTGAGTTACTTCTTTGAACACCAAATCCGCGTTCCGCAGAGCGCGCTGGAGACTAAAAAGTTCGTCCAGTTGATCGGAACTCAACTTCACATCTGGATTAGCCGCAAGTACTTCACGTAGAGGCTTATTCCATGCCATTGCATCCATGCTCGCTTGCTGGACAATTCGGTATGCATCGTCACGCGACATTCCTGACTCAATAAGTGCGAGCAGCGTGGGCTGAGAAAAAACAAGGCCCAGCGAACTCTCAATATTTGCCATCATCCGATCAGCATTCACTTCAAGGAAATCGATGAGGCTGGTCATTCGGCGAATCACATAAAAAGTGAGAATTGATGAATCCGGAAGTATCACTCGCTCGGCCGATGAGTGTGAGATGTCACGTTCATGCCAAAGCGCCACATCCTGTAATCCGGCTTGGAGATTTCCGCGCAACACTCGAGAGAGACCAGTGATGGTTTCAGCCGAAATTGGATTGCGCTTATGTGGCATTGCAGACGAACCCTTTTGCCCGGGTTTAAAACCCTCGCGGACTTCGCCAACCTCGGTTCGCTGAAGGTGGCGGAGCTCCACAGCCAATGACTCAAGCGTGGTTCCAATCGATGCACATGCATACAGGTACTCTGCGTGACGATCGCGCGCGAGCACCTGTGTTGCCGGCACACGCTGCAGGCCAATTCTCGCCGCAACATACTCTTCGACTCGCGGGTCAATGTTTGAATAGGTGCCAACCGCGCCTGACAGCTTGCACACTGCGATTTGCTCGCGTGCCGCACGCATACGTCGCCGATCGCGATCGAGTTGAAGAGCAAACAATGCCAATTTCGCGCCGAAGGTTGTTGGCTCTGCATGAATACCGTGAGTGCGGCCCATGATTGGCGTATCGCGATGTTCTTGGGCTCGTTTAATGATTCCTGCGAGCAGTCGATCAAGTGCTTCAAGGATCAGATCAGCTGCATCACGCAGTTGCCAGCACTGCGCGGTGTCAACGATGTCTGTACTGGTGAGACCAAAGTGGATCCAAGCTCCCGATGGCATCCCAATTCTGTCCTGAACAACATCAACAAATGCCGCCACATCGTGGTCGGTGGTGCGTTCACGGTCTGCGACTGCTGCGACAAATGCGGAGTCAACAACCGGCATATTTGCGCGACAATTCTTAGCATCTACTAGCGACACAAGACCAAGTTCAGCGTGAGCTTCTGTTGCCAGTACCTCAATCTCCAACCATCGGCGCATCCGTGACTCATCCGAGAACACATCTGCAATTTCAGGAAGCGTGTACCGGGAAATCATTTGCGCACCAGCAAATCATCGCGGCCAGCACCAGTGCCCACAAGTGTGACTGGAATCTTCGTGTGCTCTTCAATCAACTTGATCAAGGCAATCGCCGAAGGTGGAAGGTCGCTTTCTCGGGTCACACCCGCAAGGCTGCGTTTCCAGCCTGGAATTTCTACGTAAACAGGCTCGACTTCGGCCAATGCATCAATGGTGTCTGGATAACCGCTGATCTCTTTACCGTTCACCTTGTAGGCAACGCACACCTTGATCACATCAAATGTGTCAAGCACGTCCAATTTTGTGATTGCCCATTCAGTCAAGGAGTTCAACCTGACCGCGTGTCGCAACATGACTAGATCAAGCCAACCAGGCCGGCGGCGGCGGCCTGTAACGGTTCCGAATTCGCGTCCGATTTCCACCATCGCATCGCCGTAATTATCAAGTGCTTCTGTCGGGAAGGGCCCCGATCCAACTCGTGTGCAATACGCCTTTGCTATTCCAACAACACGATTGATTAAGCGGGGTCCGATACCAGTGCCTGTACTCGCACCACCAGCGGTGGGATTCGAAGATGTAACAAACGGATACGTTCCGTGGTCGATGTCCAAGAAGGTTGCTTGCGCGCCCTCGAGCAACACTTCGCAATTTGACTCAAGTGCATCGTGCAATAAGCCAACAGTGTCCACGATGTATGGGCGCAAACGATCTGCATACGCATCGAATTGATTGACAATGGCATCCACATCAAGCACATCTCCGCCAAGAGCAGTAAGCACCACTTGCTCTTCGGCGGCGCGTGCTTTTACCTTGGCAAGGAACTTCGCCTTGTCGAGTGTCTCGCCAGCACGTATGCCCACGCGTCGCGCTTTGTCGGCATATGCGGGCCCGATGCCTTTCAAGGTTGTGCCGATCTTGTTCTCGCCGCGGCCAGCTTCAGCGATCGCGTCTGCTGCCTGATGCCAAGGAAAAATCAGTTGCGCCTGGCTTGAGATCTTTAAACGTGAACACGAAACGCCGCGCGCCTCTAAACGGTCAATCTCATCAAACAGTGTTGGAAGATCTACAACAACGCCATTGGCAATGACGGGCGTGACGTGCTCGTACAGGACACCACTTGGGATCAACTGCAAGGCGTACTTCTGGTCACCGACCACAACCGTGTGGCCCGCATTGTGCCCACCCTGGAACCGAACCACATGCGAGTGTGCCGCTGCCAAGTGATCAATCACTTTGGCCTTGCCCTCATCTCCCCATTGGGAACCGACTACAACGGTCACGGGCATTTGACGCTCCTTACTGCGTAAATCTTGGCGTTGCGGAACGTAAAGAAAGTCTAGTAGGTCAAGCGGGTAGGTTTCCTAGACGATGTTTCGCAAGAAAGCCCCGAGTCCGACCCCAGTTTCCAGTGTGGTTCTACGCCGCCTGGAGTGGTCGGCAATGTCTGAATCTGCCCGCGCGGAACTGTGTAACCGTGGAATGTCTGACATTTTTGATCCCACACTCGTGGCGTCAATTGGTGCTCTGATCGAGGATGTTCGCATCAATGGCGACCGGGCGATCTGCAAAGCGTTAGCCGCCCATGACCGCATCAAGCTGAACCCCGCTGATCTAAAGGTCAGTGATCAGGACATTGCT
>JBIIRE010000028.1:0-15730 GCA_044341655.1 Ilumatobacteraceae bacterium
GACCGTGCGTGTATCGGCTCGTTCTCGGATCGGCGTTTACGCGCAATTCGTGATGAATTTGGTCATCGGGTGTGCACATCTGCTGGTCCACGCGAAGTTACTGCCATCACAATTGGCGCTGGCGTTAACGCAGATGGTCCACACTGCTTGCAAATCCCCATGCGTCAGGGTCCGATAAATCTTGCTTCGCAACGATTCATCAAGCGCGCACACCGTATGGGTCTTCCTGTTCACTACTGGACGATTGATGATCCCGAGAATATGCATCTACTAATAAAGAATGGTGCCGATGGAATCATGACCGATCATCCAAAGCGCCTACGCAACACTCTTAGCGAGATTTCAAAGTGGCCGCACTGACTTTTGACCAAGTGACTTTTGGCTATGGTCAGCGCAACATTTTTCACAATCTAGATCTTCACCTTGACGATCATGAGGTGTTGGCAATCGTCGGTGTTTCAGGATGTGGCAAATCAACCCTTCTAAAGCTTGCCTCACAACTTCTGAAACCCCACTCTGGCTCCGTGGCCACAGGCGCGAAGTTGGGATATGTATTTCAGTCCCCGGAGTTACTCCCATGGAGAAGCGCGCTCGACAATGTTGCTTTACCTCTTGAACTGTCTGGCCAATCTCGTAATCAAGCTAGGCAATCGGCAACCATGGCGCTTCAAGCGATTGGGCTGGGTGACTGCACAGCATTGAAGCCACATGAACTCTCCGGCGGCATGCAGATGAGAACCTCTCTTGCGCGGGCTTTGGTTGTCGAGCCTGACCTGCTTTTACTGGACGAGCCCTTTGCCGCTCTGGATGAGCTCACACGGCGCAAAATTCTCAGTGACCTCTCAAATCTTCTCGCGCGATCGGGTACACCAACGTTGATTGTTTCCCACTCGCTGACCGATGCCGCCTACTTGGCGGATCGAATCTTGGTGTTGTCAGCAAGTGGTTCGACAGTGGATGAGTTGCGTGTGTTGACAAACCGAGAAAACAACCCCATTGAAAGAATTGACTCGATAGAGGTTTCCACCTCTGCAGCAAAGCTCTTCAAAATGATGACAAAGAGCTCATGAAATACAACGTGAAACGCATCGTCGGACCCGGAGTCGTCTTTTCTTCGTTTATCGGGGCTTGGTATGCACTGGCATACGGTATTGATAACAATTTCAGTCCGATCTCTGGAAAGGCCCTCGTACTACCCCCTCCACACAGAATGTTTGAGGGTGTCAATGAGGCGGTGCGCAGTGACGTGATTGCTGCCAGTTGGATAACTTTCACCACCGCCTCACTCGGATTGATTATCGCGGCCATAGTGGCTTGGTCACTGGCTTTGGTAATGGCACAAGCCAAATGGCTTGAGTCAAGTTTTTGGCCATTCTTGGTTGCGCTGCAGGCCGTTCCGATAGTTGCACTAGTGCCCCTAATCATTCAGATAGTTGGCGTCAACAACAAAGCAAGAGTACTGGTAGTAGTCCTCATAGCGTTCTTCCCTCTCGTCTCCACGGCCGTAGATGGACTGAAACGCGTACCCACGGCGCAAGAAGATCTTTTTCGCCTCTATGGGGCAGACAAAGTTGAAACATTTCTGAAACTTCGAATACCAAATGCAGTCTCATTTGTTATGTCTGGCGTTCGAGTATCTGCAGGCCTTTCGGTTGTAGGTGCTGTTGTTGCAGATTTCTTCTTCGCCAGAGGTGATCTTGGTCTGGGTCGACTGATAACTGAGTACTTTCAATCCACGCAGCCAGGACCCATGATCCTCGCATCATTACTCGCCGCCCTTCTCGGTGGCCTTTTCTTTTCGCTTTCGTACCTTGCGCAAGCCAAACTGAATGCGCGATGGTCACCACAAATATCACTTCGAAGAAACGACAGATAACTCGAGTTGGTGCTGCGTTAGCACTCGCTTTGATTGCAATTTCAGCTTGCGGTAGCAAAGAAACCTCAGACGGTTTTAAAACTGGGACACTTGTTGAGATTTGCCCGCAAGTGATCAAGATCCAAACTGATTGGTTCCCCGAAGCCGAACATGGTGGGGTTTATCAGCTCCTTGGGGATGATTATGAAATTAAAAAGGATTCCGCATCGGTTCGGGGCTCTCTCATGAATCGCAACACCGACACCGGAATTGATGTCGAGATTTTTGCTGGTGGTGAATTTACGGGAGGTCGCAGTGTGTCCGCAGTGATGTATGACGACGACACAATGACGTTTGGATTCATCAATACCGACTCGTCTGTTCGCGACTCAGCTGACACACCCACCGTGTCAGTATTCGCACCATTAAGCAAGAGTCCGCTTGGATTCATGTGGGACGCCAAGAAACACCCGGGTGTAGAAACAGTCGCCGATGCCCTGGAAGAAATCGACACTGTATCCGTGTTTGGGCGATTGGCATTTGTCGAATACCTCGTCGCTGAGGGACTAATTCCTGAAAGCAAACTTGACCTCAACTACAAAGGCGACCTACAAATTGCAACGCGCGATGTGATTCACCAAGGTTTTGGCACAACAGAGCCGTACCAGTACATGGATCAATTTGGAATCGAGGTCGCTTTTGAGTCGCTCTACGATCTTGGTTGGCCGATTTACCCCGAAACTCTCGCAGTACGTGCAGATCAGCTAGAGGCCCTCTCGGGATGCCTTGAACAACTTGTGCCTATTCTGCAGACTGCCCAAATTGATTTCATGAAAATTCCGGCGCGAACCGTGGACCTGATCGTTGAGGCCAATGAAACCTACGACAGCTGGTGGCAGTATGACCGCGACCTTGGACTTTTCTCAGTTGAACAACAGATAGAACGTGGAATTGTTAGTTCAGGCTCGGGCACATTTGGGGCCATGGACGAAACGCGCGTCCAAAAGATCATTGATGCTGCGGCGCCAATATTCCGCAACCTCGGAAAAGAAGTTCCACAAACCCTCGCGGTTGATGACTTGATCAACAATTCATTTCTCGACCCAAACATCGAGAACGACTAACTCCTAGGCGTCTTTAACATTCCATTCGCGCTTGGCCACTGGATCCTTATCGCTCCAACAGAAATTGATCCAACGGTCAGTTCGCTTCCATACGAAATCGCATTTCACTACCGAAGCTGGCTTCTCATATAGAACAGCAGTACGAGCCTCTCCAACCTTGCCCGAACAGAATTCAAGAACTTTCGCAAGGGTGTGGCCGGTGTCTGCGACATCGTCAACAATCAGAATTTTGGAGTTCTGAACCGCGTTGAAATCTGGGACTGGCGGCAAAATCATTGGAACAGGGAGCCGCTCGTCCACGCCGGTGTAGAACTCAACGTTCATCGTGTAGGTGTTCTTAACTGAAAGTGCATACCCAAGCGCGCCCGCAAGTAATAGCCCCCCACGGGCTATGGCCAGAATCATGTCCGGCTCGTAATTTTCGGCTATTTGGCCCGCCAATTCACGGCTGGCCGATCCGAAAATGTCCCAGGTCAATATCTCGCGCTCAGTACTCATGGGACGAAACTAATTCATGCGACCCATCAGTTGGGCCATTGACCCTCTGTCATTTCGTGGTCAAACTGTGAGATATTGTGATAGGCGTCGTGTTGCGGGTAGCTCGTGTGCGACCTAAAGGGGGAACCATGAAAAAGGCAAGAAGTGGCTTCAGTAAGGGCCTAATTGCTGGAGCACTTGCTCTGAGTTTTGGATTGTTCGCTGCGGCCTGCAGCGATGACAGTTCATCGGACACATCAACCACAGCGAGTGAGTCAACCGAGACCACAGCGCCCGTCGAAGAGACACCCCAAATGGGTGGAACGCTGAACGTCGGTTTGGAGTCCGCAATCTCAACACTCGATCCGATTGCTGCACTCGCGCAACCCGCCGACCACGATGTCGCGCTAACTATCTACGACAAGCTCGTAAGCTTCGACGATGAGGGCAACTTTGCTCCTTACCTCGCCAAGTCGGTCACCGCTTCCGATGACCTGATGACCTGGACCGTTGTCCTAAATGAAGGCGTTACCTTCCACGACGGCACTCCGCTTAATGCAGATGCAATCGTTGCCCATTGGGCGCGCATGATTGATCCGGCCTCAAAGAGCAACTGGGTTAAAACTGCAACCGACCACGGTCTTCCTGTTGCCCAGGACGACCTGACTGTGGTTTGGACCATGGCCAAGCCATATGTCGCATTCATCAATGACATTGCCGGAACAATGGGCTATATCCCCTCGCCCACCGCCGTTGCAGCCGACGGAGCAAACTTTGGACTCAACCCAGTCGGTTCGGGACCATTCATGGTTGAGACCTTTGAAGCTGGTGGACGCGTAGTAGTGAAGAAGAATCCGAACTACTGGAAGACAGACGATGCCGGGAACACCTTGCCGTATCTAGACGGCATCAACTTCCTCCCGATCCCTGATTCGGCAGAGCGACTGCAAGCACTCTCGGCTGGCGATATCGACCTGATGCAAACAGCTGATACCTCAACCGTTGTGGCTGCCGAAGAAAAGAACTTCGCTGTGCAAAAAGTCAGCGGATCTTCTTCAACCGTTATCTTCTTCAACACGAAGGCTGAGCCGACTAACGACGTACGAGTTCGCCAGGCACTTGCCTATGCAACGAACCGCCAGGAAATGAATGACGTTGGCTACAAGAGCGCCCGCCAGATCTCGCTCTCAGCCTTTGCTCCATCCAGCCCATACTTCAACCCCGATGCTCAGCAACCTGCGTATGATCCCGCAAAGGCCAAGGCCCTCCTCGAGGAATACGGCAAGCCGGTAAACATCGTTCTTGAGTGCATCAGTACACCAGAAGCAGACCTTTTGCTGCAGGTAGTTAAGGAAAATTGGGAAGCCGTTGGGGTAACCGTCACGCTTAAAACCCAAGAACAGGGTGCTTACGTAGCTCGTATGTTCTCGAAGAAGGGCGACTACCAGGCAGCATGCTTCCGTACGGGCCAATTCATTGAGCCTGATCAGTGGCGTTCAACTGTGGGAACCGATGAGGGCTCGAACCTCACCTTCTACTCAAACGCTGAAGTTGATGCACTGTTAGCAGAGGGTGCCAGCACCGCTGACTTTGAGACACGTAAAGCTGCCTATTTTGCGGCAGCAAAGATCGTGGCCGAGGAAGTGCCTGCTGTCACCACCCTCTATGACCTATTTGGCAACATCTACAACGGAGACAAAGTTGCCGGACTTCCAACACCCGAAGGCAATGCTCTTGGGGCAATCAAGTTGGCGTACGTCTTCATAAAGTCCTGATCGAGTACCCGGGGTCTCTGACTCAGTAGGAAAAACCTTGCGTTTAACAACCAAGTTGGTGAGTTTGGTGGCCACGGTCATCTTGGTCTCCTTCTTCACCTTCCTATTGACTCAGTTGATCCCGGGTGACCCGGTCATCAGCGTCCTCGGTTCCGCATACAACCCCCAAACAGAAGAAGGTCGTGAACAAATCGAGCTCGTCCGCGAAGAGCTCGGGCTGAACGATCCCTTCCCTGTTCGGTATTTCAATTGGGCAACGGGTGTGTTTACTGGTGATCTTGGAAACAAGATCGGAGTCAATTCCGCAGGGATCACTACCAATCGCATATTGAAAGAGCGTTTGCCAGTCACGCTGGAGATAATGCTCTTGACACAGATATTTGCTCTACTTGTTGCCATCCCCGCCGGCATCTTGAGCGCCCATAAAGAAGACAGGTTCGCAGACAAATCAGTAACGGGTTTTTCATTTGCAATGCTGGCGCTACCCAGCTTTGTTATCGCTCTAATTCTTGTTTTTGTGTTCGCAGTAAAACTTGGGTGGTTACCTAGTTCTGGCTACACCCGATTAACAGAGGATTTAAGCGAGAATCTGAAGTCGATGATCATCCCAGTACTATCTCTTGGTCTAGGACTCGCAGCTGTTTACACACGTCTCCTTCGCGCGGAGATGATTTCCACGCTGAAAGAGGACTACATCCTCATGGCAAAGGCGAAGGGAATTTCGTCACGACGCGTACTCTTCCGTCATGCATTACGTCCGTCGTCATTCGCACTTCTAACAATCGCTGGCATCAACATCGGCGCTTTGATTGGTGGCGCCGTCATCATTGAACAATTCATGGCTATCCCTGGAGTTGGAGGAGCTCTAGTGCAGGCGGTGGCTGAGCGTGAGTACGAAGTAATTCTTAGTCTTGTTTTTGTCATCTCAATGTTTTATGTGGTTGCCAACTTCCTTGTTGACCTTCTCTACTCGTTCCTTGATCCACGTATTCGCAGGGGCACTTCAAGGTGAAGTTACGCATCTCGACGCTGACACGTGATCTTTCCAAGAGAGATAAGGTCGCGTTCTACGTTCCACTCGTATGGCTCTGCACGGTTGTTTTTCTGTCGCTAGCCGCTCCCCTGCTGACGATGCGGGTGGAGTTGAAAGAACTACCAGTTGTTAAGCCCACAACTGTCTCGACCACCACAACCGTCCCAACCAGCAATACGCAGAATCCAGGTGGGGTAACCAATTTGGGGGGAGGAGAAAGCACAACCACCCAGGCCCCAGTTACTTCAACCACGGTGGTCGGCACCACCACAACTGCCCCAGCAAGTTCAGGTACATCTAATGAAGTCGCAACCGAGAAGCGTCTTGTAGCGGTCGATCCGATAATTCCGATCCCTGGCTTCAAATTGAAACCATGGGATCGCTCGTGGGAGACCGTTAAAGAAACGCCTTCACTTCGCATACCAGGAGAAGGGCCATCAGGCGATCACTGGCTTGGAACTGATGAACTCGGGCGCGACATCTTGAGTCGGCTTATTTGGGGTGGGCGTGTGGCGCTCGCAGTCGGCATAGTTTCCGTGCTAGTGGCCATGGTCATCGGTGGAACGATCGGGATGCTCTCTGGATATCTCCGGGGGCGCACCGAGACACTTCTCATGACAATTGCGGGATCGTTGTTGGCATTCCCATCCCTTATCTTGGTAATCGCCATCGTGGCCTTCTTGGGTCAAGACCTAAAAAATATTGTTCTGGCGATTGCAGTCGTGGCGATACCTTCGTTCGCAAGAATTTCCTATGCCAACACCCTGGCCGCATCGCAGCGCGAGTATGTCCTTGCTGCGCGATCATTGGGTGCCTCCAGGTTCCGCGTTCTGCGTCGTGAAATCCTTCCGAACATCTTCCTTCCGCTTAGCGCTTATGCCCTTGTTGTTACGGCAGTTGCGATTGTTGCAGAAGGAGGATTGGCGTTTCTTGGGCTATCGGTCCCTGACCCCCAACCATCTTGGGGTTCCATGATTAACGACGGGCGAAAGCCACTCACCCTGGATGGAACTTGGCACATTTCATTCATCCCAGCAATCGTCATGTTCCTTACGGTGTTATCGCTCAACTTGATCGTTGACCGCATACGGCAGATTGCCGAAGGCAAGGAATCAAAGTTATGAGCCGTGAGGAATTTCTGCGCATCGAAGACCTTCACACGTCGTTCAAGACGGGACGCGGCATAGTTCGCGCCGTCGATGGCGTGAGCCTTTCACTAGCTCGTGGGGAGTCTTTGGGAATCGTAGGTGAATCCGGATCTGGAAAGACTGTGTTAGCGAGATCCATCATGGGTCTCCTCCCACCTCGGGCGACCACTCGAACTGGCAAGATCTTTTTCAATGGTGAAGAGCTCACGGCCATGGACTCCGAGCGCCTACGGGATTACTGGGGCGCACAGATTGCGATGGTTTTTCAGGACCCAATGACCGCGTTGAATCCTGTGATGAAAATCGGGCGCCAGGTCACCGAACACATGATTCATCACATGAAAGTTGATCCGGACAATGCAAAGCAGATCGCACTCAAACTACTAACTGATGTTGGAATCCCTGAGCCTGGCAAGCGTTTCGATGATTACCCTCATCAGATGTCTGGTGGAATGAGACAGCGAATCATGATTGCCATTGCACTTGCGTGTGGGCCCTCACTACTACTAGCCGACGAACCCACCACCGCACTTGATGTAACGGTTCAAGCGCAGATTTTGCGTCTCCTCGCAGTTCAGCGTGCTGAACGAAACATGTCCATGATTCTCGTAACCCACGATCTTGGTGTAGTGGCGTCAAATACCGATCGAGTAGCCGTTATGTATGGCGGACGAATTATGGAAACGGCCAATACGGCTTCGCTTTTTGCCAACATGCGCCACCCATATACCAAGGCTTTGTTTGACAGCATTCCTAATTTGAAGAATCCAAGCCACACTGAGCTCACGGTGATACCTGGTCGCCCTCCGGATCTTGTAAACCCACCACCAGGCTGCAAATTTGCAGCGCGTTGCGACTACGCGACAGATCAATGTCGGTCCGAGGAACCAATTCTTGAAACTGACGGTGACTCAGAGCATTCATTTGCTTGCTGGCACCCAGTAGGAATTCGTGGCAAGGCTGGAGCTACACATGCTTGAGGTTAAAAATCTCGTCGTTGAATTCTCTACCGGTAATCGTGGTGAGAAAGTGCACGCCGTGTCAGACATAAGTTTCACGGTTAACGAAGGCGAAACACTAGGCGTGGTTGGTGAAAGCGGTTGTGGAAAAAGCACAACGGGCCGCGCAATCATGCAATTGGTCAAATCCACTTCGGGTGATGTTGTTTTTGATGGGGTTTCGCTTGATGGCTTGTCCGGTTCTGAATTGCGGGAAGTACGCACCCAGATGCAGATGATCTTTCAGGATCCAATCTCTTCCTTAAATCCGAGACGCAGCGTGCGTGACATAGTTGCCGAACCACTACTCATCTGGAAGCGCGGCACAACCGACGAGGTGTACGAAAAGGTTGATCGCACACTCGAACTCGTGGGCATTGATCCTCAACGCGCCGCAGAAAGTAAACCTCACCAATTTTCTGGTGGGCAGTGTCAACGAATCTCAATCGCCCGAGCCCTAATGCTCGATCCACGATTGCTGATTTGTGATGAACCCGTATCCGCCTTGGATGTCAGCGTTCAAGCGCAAGTCTTAAACCTTTTGGAAAGCTTGAAGAAGCAATTCAAATTGACCTTGATTTTCATCGCCCACGATCTAGCGGTGGTGAAGAACATCAGCGATCGTGTTGCTGTTATGTATCTCGGTCGAATCTGCGAATTGGCACCATCCGACGCCATCTACAGTCAACCAAAGCACCCGTATACGAAACTATTGATCGATTCGATTCCAGTAGCTGATCCAACAGTCGAGACTCATACGGTGGAGACACTCGGCGAGCCACCTTCGCCGATAGATCCTCCCACGGGATGCCGTTTTCATCCACGGTGCCCTAACGCCACTGATATATGCAGATCAGAACAACCGCAGTTGACCGAGACTTCACTTGGCCATCTCGTCGCCTGTCATCACCCTCTTGGCTGAATCAGAACAATCGGGTGCACGCCCTACTGACTACTACGGATCTTTCAAGCGGCTTTTTCATCATTCGCTAGACCCGATTGCCTCGCTGAATGCTGGAAGTTACATTCGAAATTACGGCACCAAAGGCGATCTGAGCATCAGTTGGTCCAAAGAGGACGGCCCAAACGATTTGAAGATCAGTTCGACCCTGCCCTCGAATCATCGTGCAATACAACGTCTCGACATTTCAGATACAAAAGATGCAGTCGAGAAAATCATTTCTCAATCACCTGATAATTCAGCCTTGCGATCGTGGGCAAAGCACAGTGTGAGCCTCGTTCATCCTCAGAGTGGAGATCTTTGGTCCGAGTTAATTCCCTCAGTCCTAGGGCAACGCATCACCAGCAAAGAAGCATCAGCCCAATGGAGAAGATTGCATGATTTCTGTCAGGGATACATCGAACCTGAGGCGTTAAGCCAATTGTCGTTTGTGGAGTTTCACCGCCTAGGAATCGAAAAAGGTCGAGCAAGAACCTTGCTCGCCATCGCTGACGCCCACGACGCCATTGATAAAGCCAATGAGATCTCCGTAGATGAGGCCTACCAAATGCTTCTGAATATCCCTGGGGTCGGGCCGTGGACCATCAGCGAGGCACTACGACGCTCACATGGATGGCTCGATGCAGTCTCGGTTGGCGACTTTCATCTGTGCCATCACGTCGTATTTGCCCTGACCGGTCGCCACCGCGGCACTGATGCCGAAATGCTGGAATTACTGGAGCCCTACCGCCCTTACAGGTGGCTTGTGGTTGATTCGATCCTGCGCCATGCCGCATCTCCCCCACGAAAATCACCTGGACTGCCAATATTGGATATTCGACGATTTTGATGCCCAAACGAGCACGATTGCCTTTGGTAATTTCGATTAGTCCCCAAAAGTAGTCGGAGCTAATGACACTTCTTTCAGATAATCGCGTCATGCTCAAATTCAAGGCCCTCGATGCTCAACGTCGTCGCCTGGTAATTCATGGTCTCGTCGCTTATGCCTTGTCGCGGATACTTACTGTGGTCGGCGCGGGACTGGTTGCCGCTGAGCAAGTTGTACGCAACAGGTGGAATCTTGAATTTTGTGAAAAATCAAAGATCGTTGCTAAATGTGTCGCCGGCGATGCGCCATTTGCCCGCAAAGTTTTCCCATCAGGTTCGGACCTCATTGCATCTGTTTTTGGAGCTTGGGACGGAAACTGGTATCTACGAATCGTCTCCGATGGATATCCACATTTCATTCCAGATGGTGTCACTTACGACATGGCGCCGGCGCGTGCCGCATTTTTCCCGGCATACCCGACCCTGGTGCGTTTCGTTGACAAGATTCTCCCGGGAGGCCCCACCACAACCGGCGTCGTAGTCAACATACTTTTAGGAGCCGTGTTCGTAGCGATCTTTGGCTACATCGCATTGCAGCTTTTCGGCGCCGGCCCCGCTCGCCACGCGGTGATTCTGTTGTGTCTATTTCCTGGCAGTTTTGTGTTGTCGTATGTGTATTCCGAGGCCCTGTTACTTGCTGTTGCAGCAGCCTGTCTTTGGGCCTTACATCGCGAGCATTGGTTAGTCGCGGGTCTCCTAGCAGCAGTTGGCACCGCCACCCGACCCAATGGTGTCGCGTTAGTGCTCGCATGCATGGTGGCAGCATTCCTAGCGATTCGAACCAAACGGGAGTGGAAATCGCTCATCGCTGTGGTCCTCGCACCGGTTGGATTCATTGGCTTCATGATTTTTCTTCGCCACCACACCGGCGAGAACTTGCCTTGGTTTCGTGTCCAAAGTGAGGCATGGCGCGAAGGAACGAGTTTTGGTGGCGCTGCGGTATCCAACACAGTTGAATTTCTCTTGCATCCACTTTCATCGCCGACAAATGTGCTCACCGCAGCATCGTTAGTTGCAATAGGTGTACTGCTGTGGAGTGCGTGGCGTCACAGAATTCCAGCACCCATGCTCGCCTACAGCTTGGGAATACTCTTTTTAATGCTTCTTCCCGAAACTGTGACCGCAAGGCCCAGATTTGTATTTACGGCATTTCCCTTGTTCATTTCAGCCGGCGCAATGTTCAGCGATGAGGACACACCTTGGTGGGAATTGGTGATAGTCACACTCGCCGCAGGTCTGGTAACCGTTGTGGGCATGTACGGCGTTGTCTCGGCAGTGCCGTGATCGAACGACTACGTCGAAGCTCGCCCCTGCTGGCGATCGCCTCACTGGCGTACCTGTCGGTGTTCCTTGTTCAGTACGGCAAGGTGTTTACAGACACCAAGCTGTATCTAGGCACTGCCCCATCGGACTTATTGAGAAATGCAGCGACAGCTTGGGATTCTCGTCTCTTCGCAGGCTATGTCCCCCATCAAAATATCGGGTATCTCTGGCCGTCTGGACCGTATCACTGGCTTACTGAATCTCTGAATATTCCGTTTTGGATTGCGCAGCGATTTTGGATCGGATCTTTGTTCTTCTTAGCGGGATGGGGCTTTTGGCGCTGCTGCTGCAGGTTCCATATTTCGCGGTTCAGCAGCGTGATTGGCGCCATGGCCTACATGCTCACTCCATTTGTGTTGAGCTACCTAACACGTTCATCTGTATTGCTTCTGCCGTGGGCAGGGCTTGGTCACCTGATCGCCACAACGCTCGATCTGCGGAACCCACCAACTAATGCCTCACGTTTGTATCAGTGGCGCCTACCTGCGATTTTGGCCCTGATCGTGCTCTCGGTGGGTGGAATCAATGCCACGGCACTGTTAATGATCGCGCCTGGGCCCGTAATCGTCTTGTTGTTAATGCGTCGATCCGGCGAGATTACAAATCGCACTGCGATTGGTTTTGTGTCACGTGTCTCGCTGCTCTGCCTCGCAATCTCAAGTTGGTGGATTGCGGCACTGATAACTCAAGCAAACCATGGCTCACGAGTGCTCTCATTTTCAGAATCAGTCGAGGCGGTGTCCAGGACCTCGACAGCATCCGAAGTATTGCGTGGAATGGGCCATTGGCTCAACTACATCAACGCGCACACAGCCATTGCAACGACTTCCACAATTCAGTTCATGGCGAATCACTGGCTCATAATCAGTGGCTTTTCCTTAGTAGCACTTGCCATGATGGGAATTTCCATATCCCGCACACGAGCATCCCAATTTGCGAGTGCGTTTGTTTTTGCCGGATTGGTTCTCGCAGTTGGCGTTCATCCAATTGAAGATTCGGCACTTTTCATGCGCCCACTTGCGGAGAATACAGAGTCGTTCATCGCCTTAGCGCTGCGAAGCAGCACACGCGCCGCTCCCCTGATGCTTATTGGCCTGGCAATCGGGCTTGCGCTCTTGTTGGAAAAACTTAGGTTCTCGATGCGGATTCAACCGCTGTTGGGTCTAGCAACTGCGGGCCTAATACTTTTCAATTTCGCCCCCATCCGCACGGGAAGTCTCTTTGACAATGAGATGCAACGTGACGAGAGTCTTCCTCGAGATTTTCTTGACGCTGCTACTCAACTCAACGCCCTTGGGCACCGTGGACGCGTTCTCTCGTTTCCCGGCTCAGAATTTGGTATCTACGACTGGGGATACACGATGGATCCACCCCAGATCGGATTTATCGAGCAGCCACTTCTGACGAGAGATTTGCTTCCCCTTGGCGGCAATGCATCCATGGACCTCTTTTACGCATTTGATGACGGCTTGCAAACCGGCACAGTGACAGCCCGCGCAATTGCTCCACTCTCACGGCTTTTGGGCGCTAGCGATATTTGGCTATCCATAGATCACAAGAGCGAGCAGTACAACACTGTCACCCCCGAAGAACTTCAAGCGCTCTTTGCGCAAACTGACCAGTTGGAAGCATTTGTAAAAAATGCAGGAACTTATTTGTACTCGGTGAAACAGCCTGGCGCCCTAGCCCAGATGAAGCAGACAATCGTGCTCATTGATGGCTCTGGTGATGGAATCGTCAGCGCTGCTTCCGCAGGTGCAATCTCCGGCCATGAAGCAGTTCTGTACGCATCAAACTTCAAGGATGAAGAGTTAGCCAAACTTCTTGATCGCAGTTCCATGATCTTCGTAACGGATTCAAATCGCACACAGGCACGGCAATGGAGCGGTTCACGTGATTCCCGTGGCGCCACAGAATCGGCCGATGGTATCGCGATTGTTGAGGAACCTCCAGCGAGTGACGCACGGCTTGAAATCTTCGCCAACGGAGTGCAGACACCAGACACGCAAACTCTCGTTCGTTTCCTTGGGCCTACACGTGCGACTGCATCAGGCTATGGCAATGGTTTGAAATACTTCCCCGAATCGAGACCCGCAATGTCGCTCGACGGCGACCTTCTAACGGCATGGCGAGTGGGAGAAGGTGGAAATGCGATTGATGAGCGGATCACCGTTTCGGCCAGTGACTCATTCAGCTCGGTTTCACTTGTGCAACCCATGGGTCGCGGTGAATTGCGCTGGATTAGCCAAGTTGAGATTTCCAGCCCCGCCTTTGAACCGCGTCTCGTGGATCTCGGGCCTGCGAGTCGAACAGTCGATGGACAGCAAATTGAATTGGGAACAAGTGTGCAAGAACTCTCAATTCGAATTAAAGCTATTGAAGCAACACCGGGCCGCTATGGAGAAAAATCACATGGTGTGGGCTTTGCCGAAATCATCACTGGCCTTGGTCCTACGCGTGAAGTTGTACAAGTTCCATCTCGCCTTGCCTCAATGACGCCAAACACAGAAAAGCTCGTGTACGTGTTTGAGCGGTTGCGAATTAGAGGTACAGACACCTGGCGCTCCGATCCAGAGCCATTCATTGATCGGATCTTTAGTGCTCCTAAATCTATGGTCGTTCCGTTGACACTGTCATTCGGTCTCGACCCGCGCGCCAGCGATGAATCTTTAGCAGCGCTATTTGAATTTACGACCACTGCCAATGATCATCTTGTGGGTGATCCACTTAGTGCAGGCTGGGCTGCCACTGACGGGAGTTTAGATACCTCCTGGAAAACACGTAACGGCGAAATCTTCAATTCGATTATGGACCGGCCCACACTCACGATCCGCGCAGCTCGAGATGGCCAAACCCTCCAGATCACCACTGACACTTCGCTGTCACCCGTACAAGAAATTGAAGTCACCATTGGGGGTCGTTCTAAGAAATTCCCAGTTGACTCAGATGGCATTGCACAAGTCGAGATGGTTTACTCAACCGGCGACTTCATCACGATCACGGCTTCAAAGCTTGAGCTCGCCACTCTCAGCGATCCACGTACAGGTCAACCTTTGAGGCTTGGATTCGGAATATCGGAAGTCAGTGGTTCTGGTGTCGAGTCACTCAGTCCTCAAGACCTCAATCTGGATTGTCGTACTGATTTCATCAAGGTCAACGGCCAATCCGTCAAAGTTTCTTTGAGCGCCAAAGCCGAAGATTTACTCAGGGGCCTTCCAATACAAGCCATCTCCTGCGGCGATATCGAACTGTTGACTGGCGAAAATCAATTGACAACTTCTGGTCGACAATCTGGTTTGGTGGTCGATTACGTCACGATCGGTGAGCTCCAACCCACTCCAAACACTGCCATCACGCTAAATATTGAAGGCACAAACTCACAGCGTCACATCGATGGGGTTGAGTGCCTGAATAACTGTGTACTCGTCTTCGCAGAGTCTTTCAACGACGGATGGTCCACTTCAACAGAACTAGGTGACCACGTTTTAGTTGACGGTGGCTTCAATGGCTGGCTTGTCGATCGTGAGGTTCCAAGCAGTATCAACCTGGATTTCAAACCTCAGCGGCTCATTCAACTTGGAATTGCCATAACGCTCATCTGCATCGTCTTCTGTTTAGGTGTGCTTCTAACCAGTCGAAAACAATTGGTGACGGCGCAGAGCGAAACAGCTGACGCCTCTCAATCGAACAACGCCACCGATGTACTTGCAATTCTTCTTGCACTGGGATTCATCGGTATTCCTCACGCCTTTATAGTGCTGATCATCGCGGTATTGATGCGTACTAGATATCTCCGCACACGGGTTCACTGGGTTGGCGTCGCATCTGCTGCGTGGCTTACTGGCCTTTTGCTCACAGTGGTAGTCAGATACATCCGACGTGATCCCGCCCCGGGATCTGCTTGGACCGACCATGCTGAGAATGTCCACAAACGTCTGATCCTTGCCGTCCTCCTTATTGGTTGGATCGCGTGGCGCGAATCAGCTCACCGCCCAGCACGTACTGGTAATCTCGTCGGGGGTGAAAACGCCGATGCTTGAGGCTCAAACCACAAAAATGAGGTTCGCTTGCCTTGATGGTGTGAGGGCGTTAGCCGCCTATCTCGTGGTCTTGCATCACGTGAGTTTCGCTGCAGGGACCACTTTGAATAGCAAATGGGGCGTCTTTTT
>JBIIRE010000029.1:0-15716 GCA_044341655.1 Ilumatobacteraceae bacterium
GCAGAGAACACGATGGTTGCGGCTAACACGGTTCCTGTAACCGATGTTGAGGATGCCAAGAAGATCCTCAAGATCATGGATGGTCTGGAGGACAACGATGATGTGCAGGATGTCTATGCCAACTTCGACATGTCGGAGGAAATCATGCAGGCGGTGAACTGATGGCTCTAGGAGTGGGTGATCAAGCCCCTGATTTCGAACTGCCAGGAACTGGCTCAGCGCAGTATCGTCTGTCTTCCTTTCGCGGCAGAGTTGTTGTGATCGTTTTCTATCCAGGTGACAACACTGCGGTCTGCACTAGGCAGTTGAATTCGTATAACCAAGGTCTCGATGAGTTCGAAAAGTTAGGCGCACAGGTGCTCGCAATTTCGGCCCAAGACCTCGACTCACATGAAGAATTTTCCTGCAAGCACAATTTTGGGTTCCCGCTACTTGCCGACACCGACAAGAGCGTTGCGCGTCAATATGGAGTGCTGGGCCCAATGGGATTCCCGCGCAGGAGCGTGTTTGTGATTGATGCCAATGGCCGCATTTCCTATGCCCACAGGGCTTTAGCGGGGCTTACATACCGGCCCGTTGAGGAACTGGTATCCGCTATCCAAAAGGCGGCTGAGCAGTAGAATCAAACGTGTGTTCGCCCAGTCACTGACCCCGGTTACCCCCGTGAGGGGTCGTGTGCTCGGGATTGACCCTGGTCTCACACGATGTGGATATGCGGTTATTGACCCAAGTCACCAAGGCGCCGCAGCCAAGGTGGCACTTGGAGTGATCCGTACTCCGGCGTCTGCGCCACTGCCCGAAAGGCTTGCTGAACTCGGCGCAGAGATCGATGCGTTGCTGGTTGAATACCGGCCCGAGGCAGTGGCTGTTGAGCAAGTGTTTTTTCAAAACAATGTTCGCACCGCGATGGGAGTGGGCCAAGCAAGCGGATTGGCGCTCGCTCTCGCCGCAAGTCGCGGTTGCACTGTGCGTCAGTTCACGCCAAGCCAAGTTAAGGATTCAGTGGCTGGTTGGGGTGGTGCAGACAAGGCGCAAGTGCAACGCATGGTGCAACAGCGCCTTGGGCTCGTAACGTTGCCCAAACCCGCAGACGCCGCTGATGCTGCAGCACTCGCACTTTGCTATCTGGCTGTTGCACCCCTGCAACAAGCAATTGCCGCTGGAGGTCAAAGATGATCGGCTCATTGCGCGGCAAGGTGCTCGAGCGAAATGATGCAACAGCCTTGCTTGAAGTAGGTGGTGTCGGATATCTCGTACAAGTCACACCCCGCACCCTTGCTGAACTCGAGCCCACCAGCAACGCCTTTTTGTATGTGCATCACCACATTCGCGAGGACTCACAAGTGCTGTTTGGTTTTATGTCGCGCGCCGAACGAGACACATTCAACATTCTCATTGGCACTCATGGCATTGGCCCTTCGTTGGCTCTTGCAATTTTGGGAGTGCACACTCCCGCATCGCTGATCGACATCGTGGCTTCAGGTGATCTTGCGGGATTCACGATTGTTCCAGGTGTTGGTAAAAAGACTGCAGAACGATTGCTGGTGGAGCTTAAGAACAAACTCGATCTGCCAATACTGAGCGGACCAGCCGTTGAAGGCGCAGCGACTCCAATGTCGGAAGTGCGGGAGGCACTGGCAGGTTTGGGGTACGGCAATGAAGAAATTCGCGAGGCTTTGAAGGGTGTTACCGCAACAGGTGATACGGCCGAAATGTTGCGGCAAGCTCTGTCGATGTTGGGATCCAGTCGTGCGTGACGAATTTCTAGATCCTGCAGCAAACGACTTATCGGAGGTGGCCGACGAAATTAGTTTGCGGCCCCGTGCACTGTTCGACTTCGTCGGTCAACGTGAACTCAAAGAGCACCTGGGAATTGTGTTGGAAGCTGCCAGGCGTCGCGGTCAAGCGGCCGACCACATTTTGCTAGCGGGGCCGCCTGGGCTTGGGAAAACCACGATGGCATCAATCGTGGCTGCCGAGATGGGCGCCAACATTCATGTGACCAGCGGCCCGGCTTTGGAGCGCGCTGGTGATCTCGCAGCGATACTCACCAAGTTGCAGCCCAATGATGTGCTCTTTATTGACGAGATACATCGACTGTCGCGGGTTGTGGAAGAGATTCTCTATCCCGCGATGGAGGATTTTCAGATTGACATCGTGGTTGGAAAGGGGCCCGCTGCTTCATCAATTCGCCTGACCCTGCCTCATTTCACATTGATCGGTGCCACAACTCGTACGGGAATGATCACTGGGCCCTTGCGTGATCGATTCGGATTAGTGGCAAGACTCGACTATTACGACGACCAGGAATTGCAGACCATTGTTCTTCGGTCGGCGTCAATTTTTGGAATCGTGATTGAAGAGACAGCAGGTTTTGAGATCGCGCGTCGATCACGGGGCACTCCACGCATTGCCAATCGTCTCTTGCGAAGGGTGCGGGATTTTTCTGAAGTTAGAGCAGACGGCAAAATCACAGAGGGCATCGCATCGGAGGCACTGAAAGTGTTTGGTGTGGATGATCTCGGTTTAGACAAAGTTGATCGCGCCATATTGAAAGCGATCTGTGAGCAATTCTCTGGTGGCCCAGTTGGACTCACCACGCTGGCAATAAGTGTGGGGGAGCAGCCCGAGACCGTTGAAGAAATGTATGAGCCGTTCTTAATTCAAAAGGGAATGCTTGCGCGCACTCCTCGCGGGCGAGTCGCGCACTCAGCGGCTTGGCAACATCTTGGACTCACACCACCGGCGTCGGGCCCCGCTTTGTTTGACTGATATACCCAATGGAACTCTCCGATATTGATTACGAGTTGCCTGAGGCAGCTATTGCGCAGTTTCCACTCGAGCCCCGCGATTCGGCGCGACTGTTGGTAGATCAAGGTGGTCTACCGCCCGAGGACCACCATGTCTACGACTTGGTGGACTTCCTTCGTGAAGGTGATTTTGTGGTGATGAACAACACCCGTGTTATGGCTGCTCGTCTTCCTTTGCTTCGCTCTACTGGCGGCGCCGTCGAAGTGTTGATGCTTGAGCCTCTTGATCCCGAAGAACGCAATTGGACCGCTTTGGTGCGACCCGGGGGAAAGTTGCGCGAAGGGGAGTCGCTGTTTGATCTCGATGGCAATCCGGCGTTGATCTTTGGGGGAAGAAGCAGTGATGATCCCGACACCTTTGTGGTCACGTTCAAAGTCAACGGTGAGGCGCGGGCGTTAATGAATCGAATTGGATCAATGCCGCTACCGCCGTACATTCGCGAAGTTCTGCAAGATCCTTCGCGCTACCAAACAGTTTTCGCCGCAAGTGATAAGAGTGCGGCGGCGCCTACCGCTGGGTTGCATCTGACCGCTTCGCTACTGGACCGCATTAGAGCCAAAGGTGTGACAATGGGAGAAGTGGAGCTCGCAGTTGGGCTTGGAACCTTTAAGCCCGTAACCGCACAAAATCCACTCGACCACCAGATTCACTCTGAGTGGTACCACGTTCCTGGCGAAGTTATGCAGCGATGTCGTGATGCGAAGCGAGTCATTGCAATTGGCACAACTTCTGTTCGCGCACTTGAATCGGCGGCAACAACCGGTGAATTGACCGGACGCACGGAGCTTTTCATACATCGTGGATACAACTGGAAGGTTGTAGATGTAATGCTCACCAATTTTCATATGCCCCAAACATCGTTATTGCTGATGATTGATTCCTTTGTGGGGGATCGTTGGCGGCGTCTCTACTCCGACGCGCTTGAGCGTGGCTATCGGTTCTTGTCATTCGGTGATGCGATGCTTCTGGACCGCCATTTGTCAGAATGATGAGCGATGTTTCCAGTCGAATTCACAACTGAAGCCACCGATGGATCTGCTCGTGCCGGCACTGCTACAACGGCACAAGGCGATTACACAACCCCATGCTTCATGCCGGTTGGAACTCGCGGTGCGATCAAGTATCTGAGCGCGACTGACTACGAAGCGCTTGGTGCCCAAATTGTTCTTGGTAACACCTATCACTTGATGCTGCGACCCGGCGCCGACACGATTGCATCCTTTGGCGGTCTTGCGAAGTTTGCGGGCTGGAACGGGCTTACCCTTACAGATTCCGGAGGATTTCAAGTGTTTTCACTTGATCCAAAAGTTGATGATGATGGGGTTACGTTCAAGTCCACTTATGACGGCTCGATGCACCGCTTTACCGCGGAGATTGCCGTCGATGTACAGCAAAAACTTGGAGCCACCATTCAGATGGTTCTGGATGTGTGCCCGGCGTTGCCGTCGCCCGATGCCACCGTGCGCCTTGCGATGCGAAGAACAGCTGAATGGGCAGAGCGTGCACGCAAATCACATTCGCGTGATGACCAGAGCCTGTTTGGAATTGTTCAAGGTGGGATTTCGCCTGAGTTGAGGACTGAGAGTGCTCGCCACACCGCAAGCTTGGAGTTTGATGGTTATGGGATCGGCGGTTTAAGTGTTGGCGAATCACGCGCTGAGATGTTGCCAGCGTTGCGGTCCGCGCTCGCAGAGTTGCCAAGCAACCGACCCCGCTACCTGATGGGTGTCGGCGATCCAGCATCCCTGGTCGAGGCAGTGGGACTCGGCGTAGACCAATTTGATTGCGTGATGCAAAGTCGTCTTGGTCGCCATGGAACTGCTCTAACAACATCAGGCAAGGTGCAGGTTAAGAACGCCAAATATGCACTCTCCGATGACCCAATTGATCCGACATGTGGATGTCAAGTCTGTGCGCGCCCCAGTGTTGGCTACTTGCGGCACTTATTTCAGGTGGGGGAGCCAACAGCCATGCGTCTACTTACCTGGCACAACATCGCTTGGACTCTGGATTTGATGGGACGCATGAGGGTCGCCATTTTTGAGGGGCAATTTGAGGCTTTGCGCAGGTCCGTGCTCGAGGTCTGGGGCTAGGCTTTCGGGTCTATGTCAACCCTCGTAATCCTCGGTGAAACAACAAGCGACAGTGGCGGCGGCGGTTTCGCTTCGATCATTTTCTTTGCGCTCATTTTTGTGGCGATGTATTTCTTGCTGCTGCGTCCGCAACGTCGCCGGATGAAAGAAGCACAGTTGTTGCAAAAGTCAATTGAAGTTGGCGACGAGGTGCTTTTAACTTCTGGAATTATCGGATTTATCGATGCGATTGACGGTGATGTGCTTTGGATCTCAATCGCAGATGATGTAACGATTCGTTGTACTCGTGGGTCGATAGCGCGCAAGATTGACCCAGCCGTTGAGCCTGCGGGCGGCAATCCTGCGGCCACGGAGTCAGACGACCAAGACTGATGCGTCGTCGACAGATCATCACGCTGATCACGATTCTCGTGGTCGCTTTTGGCTCACTTGCCGGCAACCTTATCGCCGGCAATAGTCCGTCACTTGGCCTAGACCTACAGGGTGGCGCATCCGTAACTCTTGAGCCACGCGAAAAAGCCGAGAGCGAAGCAATTGATGTGGCAGTTGAAATCATCCGCAAGCGCGTGGACTCAATTGGTGTGGCAGAACCCGAGATCATTCGTCAGGGCGACACCATTGTGGTGAACCTGCCTGGCGTGAAGGACCAGCAAAGTGCGCTGAATATCGTGGGACGTACCGGGGAAGTGCAATTACGACCGGTGATTGCAATGAGTGTTGGCGACGCATCCACCACAACACTCGCACCAAGTACCAGTGCTCCTGCGGCATCATCGACACTGCCTGGCGAGACGACTACCACCACCTCGACAACCACAACTACAACGACAACATCGACGACCGTTCCCGCCACAACTACTACGTTGCCTGAGAATGAAGGTGGCGTTGATGCGGCATTGCCAGCTGAATTATCGGACAAGGATGGCTATCTGTATTCGCTTGGTCCATCGGGTGGTTCGGGTGAAGTATTCAAAAACGATGCGAAAGCAGATATCAGCAGTGGCAGCTGGGTCGTGGTCGTCAGCTTGCAGAGCGGTGCGGAGGGCACCGATAAATGGAACGCACTAGCGGCGCAGTGCTTTGACCGCACTGCAAGTTGCCCAAGCGGACAGTTAGCGATCGTGCTTGACGGTTTGGTTATCTCAGCTCCAGCTGTTCAGGAGCGCCAGTTCACTGGCGGCAGTGTTCAGATCACGGGTGATTTCAAAGAAAAAGAAGCTAAAGATCTTGCCAAGATCCTGCAGTTTGGTGCTGTGCCAGTGCGTTTCAATACCCCAACCGCGCAGACCGTATCAGCAACACTCGGCAAGGACTCTCTGAACGCGGCACTTCTATCGGGCCTATTGGGAGTGCTGCTGGTTTTGTTGTTCCTAGTGCTCTACTACGGTCGATTAGCGCTAGTCGTCGTATTGGGCCTTGGAGTCTCTGGCTCAATTCTGTGGAGTGTGATTTCGCTACTGTCACAAACCAATGGTCTGGCGCTCACACTTTCAGGTGCTGCCGGAATCATTGTGTCTATTGGCGTAACGGTGGACTCTTATGTGGTCTTCTTCGAACGACTCAAAGATGATGTGCGCTCAGGTAAAACGCTGCGCAATTCAGCGCAGCGTGGTTTTGACTCGGCTTGGAAAACAATTCTTGCAGCGGACACCGTTTCATTGCTTGGAGCCTTGGTGCTTTGGTATCTGACAGTTGGGTCGGTGCGGGGTTTTGCATTCTTCTTGGGACTCTCCACCTTGTGCGACATGATCGTGGCGTATTACTTCACTCGCCCAGCGGTCGTGCTCATCTCAAAAGCTGGATTTATGAACCGTGGTAAGCAATTCGGTATTGAGGCGGCGACATCATGACTGAAGTAATGAACGAAGGATCTGACTCGGCACACCGCTCAATTTGGTCTCGGCTTTATCACGGTGAGACAACGTTCGATTTTGTTGGCAAGCGTTGGTACGGATTTAGTTTGTCGTTAATCGTGATTGTGTTGACGCTTGTTTCACTGTTCACGAAAGGTTTGAACCTCGGTATCGACTTTGAGGGTGGTGTTGCATGGGAAGTGCCAGCAAAGACCCTCACTATCGATGATGCGAAAGCCGTCCTCGAGGAAAACGGAATCGATCCTGACGAAGCAAAGGTGCAAACTCTTTCAGGATCAGATGGCGATCGCCTACGAATTCAAGTTGGAGACCAACCCGAAGATGTCGCCTCCAAGGTTCAAGAAGGGTTAGCCAAAGCTGCCAGCGAAGGCGGCACCGAGGTCAGTGTTTCAGAAGTCTCCCAGGCTGCGGTTAGTTCGTCGTGGGGCAGAAGTATCACCGAAAAGGCTATTAGGGCTCTAATTGTGTTCTTTGTTTTGGTGTCGTTGTTCATCGCATGGCGTTTTGAATGGCGAATGGCTATCTCGGCGATTGTGGCAATGGCTCATGACGTTTTGGTGTCCGTTGGCGTGTATTCGTTGCTCGGCTTTGAAGTCACCCCTGCAACCGTGGTTGCGTTCCTAACGATCCTTGGATTCTCGCTCTACGACACCATCGTGGTGTTTGACAAAGTTCATGAGAATGCAAAGCGATTCTCGGGGGCCAAAGTGTCGTATGCGGACATCACAAACTTGTCGATGAATCAGGTTTTGATGCGTTCGCTGAACACTTCGCTGGCGGCCGTGTTACCCGTGCTTTCGTTGTTGATCTTGGGTTCAGGAGTGATGGGCGCAGTGGCACTACGCGAGTTCGCGCTGGCTCTGCTTGTTGGTATGGCCACTGGTGCTTACTCATCGATCTATATCGCTACCCCAATGGTCTGCATCTTGAAGGAACGCTCCGGCAAGTACGCCAGTCTTCGCGGCGAACGCTCCTTGGGTGAAGACATGACTCGACTCGCAGTCGTTGGCACAGCTTCGCGCCATCGCAGTGAGCCAAAGGTTGTAGAGCGCAGTCCGCGGGAGAATCAGACTGCGGGTAGCAGCACGTTGGTGGAAACCGCACTTACGCACCCCCCACGGCCACGAAAGAAGAAGCGCCGCTAGGCTCGTGTCATGGCCACAGCGGACCGCGTACTCCCATGGAGGCGAGTCAACGCAGCGCCCCAAGAGGACCTCGCTCCTCTTATAGCTAGTTATCGTCGCCGCCATCCAAAGGCCAATGTTCAATTGATAACGCGGGCTTACGAGAGCGCTCGAACTGCCCACCGTGATCAAACTCGATCAAGCGGTGAGTCCTACATCAACCACCCGTTAGCCGTTGCTCGCATTGTTGCCGAACTCGGATTAGATGAAACGACTATTGCTGCTGCGCTTTTGCATGATGCGGTTGAAGACACCGAACTCACAATTGAACAGGTCCAGCACGAATTTGGTGCCGAGGTTGGGTCAATCGTTGACGGTGTAACCAAACTTGATCGATTGCAATTTGATTCACGCGAGGCACAGCAAGCAGCAACAATGCGCAAGATGCTCGTTGCTATGGCCCGTGACCTTCGGGTGTTGATAATCAAACTCGCTGATCGTCTGCACAACATGCGAACCATCGCAGCGATGCCTGCGGAAAAGCAACGTCGCATCGCCCAAGAAACCATGGATATCTACGCACCATTGGCTCATCGGTTAGGGATGCAGGAGCTGAAACAACAACTTGAGGACCTCTCTTTTGCAGCGCTATTCCCAAAGCGCTACTCAGAGCTTGACAATCTTGTGTTTACCCGAACTCCTGAGCGTGACGTGTATCTGGCGAGCATGATTGCCGAAATCCAATCGCGTCTTAACTCATTGCGAATCACCTGTGAGGTCACTGGTCGTGGAAAGCACATGTGGAGCATCTACGAAAAAATGGTTCAACGAGGTAAGGAATTCGACGAGATCTTCGACCTTGTAGCGGTGCGCATAATCGTGGACTCGGTGAAGGATTGTTATGGGGCACTGGGTTGTATCCACGGTCAGTGGAAGCCGGTGGTGGGTCGATTCAAGGACTACATCGCGATGCCTAAGTTCAATCTCTATCAGTCACTCCACACCACGGTTATCGGTCCACAGGGCAAGCCATTGGAAGTTCAAATTCGTACTCGGGATATGCACAATCGCGCCGAGTGGGGTGTTGCCGCGCATTGGTCGTACAAGGAAGGGTCAAGCGGTGAAATCGATTGGTTGGATCGTATTGTCGATTGGCAGAGCGATCTTGATGATCCAACGCAATTCCTGGAAGACCTTCGGACAGACCTCGACCAGGACGAATTGTTTGTTTTCACTCCGAAAGGTCGGGTCATTTCACTGCCAATCGGTGGTTCCCCGGTGGACTTCGCTTATGCCGTTCACACCGAGGTCGGTCACAAGTGCACGGGAGCAAAAGTAAACGGTCGGTTAGTGGCCCTCGACACGATTTTGCAGTCCGGAGATACTTGCGAGATCGTCACTGCAAAAGACGACACAATCGGGCCCTCTGAGGATTGGCTTAGATTTGTAAAGTCACCTCGCGCCAAGAACAAAATCAAGCAGTGGTTCTCGAGGGAACGCCGAGACGAAATGCTCGAACGCGGCATGGACACTCTCAATAAGGAGTTCCGGCGCCTTTCCCTTCCACTGCACACGATCTGGGATTCGGACGCACTGGCAACCGAAGTTGAAGCGGCGAAATTCGGCGACATAGATGCCCTGTTGGTGAGTATTGGCGAGGGGCAATCTTCGGCACGATCTGTAGCACAACGCATATTCAAGCGCATTAGTGGTGGTGACGATGAAGAGCAAATCTCTATTGCGCGTCCAACCGATGGTGCGCCGCGTCGGCGTAGGCAGTCGGCGGGCGTGCATGTCGACGGAATTGACGATGTGTTGGTGCGTCTTTCGAGATGCTGTACCCCGGTGCCAGGCGATGAGATTGTCGGATTTGTAACCAAGGGCAGAGGGGTGAGTGTCCACCGTGCGGACTGTGCAAATGCCATTCAACTGCAGGCCGATCTATCGATCCGCATGATTGAAGTTGAATGGTCGCGCGAACGCAACGACACCACTTTCCGCGCTGGTGTTGAGGTGGTTGCGCTGGATCGTTCGCGCCTACTGCGTGATGTGGCAAACGCGATCTCGGAGTCGCATGTGAACATCGTTGCGTGCTCTACCCATACGGGCGGGGATCGCGTCGCCAAAATGCGTTTCGAATTTGAACTCGCCGATCCGAGCTATCTCGCGGGAATCCTGCGTACCATCAAGTCCATTGACGGCGTATATGACGCTTATCGAATAGTCCCAGGGCGCTGAGTAGCCCAGCGTCTAGCCTTGATCGGCGTGGGATGTGTTCCGTACTTGGAAATGATTAATGGCTGAGTTCCAGACCAGCCCAGGAACCCGCGACATCCTGCACCCTGATTCAGCTCGCTGGCGTAAATTCACCGTGCGGTTCAGCGCCGCTGCAGAGGCCGCTGGGTTTCGTCAGATTATTCCTCCGATGTTTGAAGATCTCGGTGTTTTTCAGCGTTTAGGCGAAGTCACTGATGTCGTTACAAAAGAGATGTATGACTTCATGGACAAAGGGGGGCGCCACGTCGCTTTGCGACCTGAGCACACTGCGTCAGTATGCCGGGCTTTCGTTCAGCATCGCCCCACTCTGCCGTGGCTTGTTTGGTACGCCGGACCAAATTTTCGTTACGAAAAAGCACAGCATGGCCGCTATCGACAATTCGACCAAGTAGGAGTGGAAGCACTTGGGTCCAATGATCCGTGGCTTGATGCCGAGATCATTGCGCTTGGATGGAATTTCTTTGCTGGTCTTGGACTCCGCGATGTGAAACTCGTGATCAACAGTCTCGGTGATGATGGAGACCGAGAGCGCTATGTCGAAATATTGCGCTCTTATCTTTCTGCAAATAGTGGAGAATTGAGTAAAGAAAGTCTTGAAACTTTGTCGCACAACCCTTTACGTGTTCTTGATTCCAAACGTGAACAGGATGCGGGAATTGTTGCTGGTGCTCCAAGCATCCGAGAATCGTTGAGTGATGCGGCTAACGAACATTTCGCCACAGTGTTGAAAGGTCTCGATGCTCTAGGCGTGCCGTTCGCGGTTAATGACCGATTGGTTCGCGGCCTCGACTACTACCGGCGCACAACTTTTGAATATGTCTCAACGGCTCTAGATTCAGCACAGAATGCGATCGGTGGTGGTGGTCGCTATGACGGACTCGTGGAAGATTTGGGTGGTCCCGCAACCCCAGGCATCGGATTTGCCCTTGGGTTGGATCGCACTCTTTTGGCATGTGACGCAGAAGGCGTTTTCTCGGCCCCAACCGATAGCACTGATTTGTTCGTGGTTGATACCACTGGTGGGGCTAACGCCACAGCGATAGCCGCCGCACTTCGAAATGCTGGACACACTGTTGCCAGGGCGTACGACTCTCGAAGCATGAAGTCGCAGATGAAACAGGCTGATAAGTCAGGGGCGAAAGTGACCTTAATAGTCGGTGAGTCCGAGGCTGAGACCAATACTGTGATTGTGCGCTCAATGGCCGATGGGGCTCAGCGCAGTGTCTCGCGTGATTCACTGATTGAAGAATTGAAGAAGGATTTCAAATGAGCAAGACCGGTCTCCGAACCCACCTCTGCGGGCAGCTGCGAGCATCAGATGTGGGTACGACAGTTACTGTCTGTGGCTGGGTCGGGAAACGCCGCGAACACGGCGAACACTTGGCTTTTGTTGATCTACGTGATCATTCGGGTGTCTTGCAGTGTGTGGTGGATAACTCAGTCGACGTTCGTAGTGAGTACGTGGTGCGAATTACTGGAACTGTTCGTGCGCGCCCTGAAGGGACCATCAATTCGTCGTTGGCGACGGGCGAGATTGAAATCGGTGATTGTGAAGTTGAAATTCTCAATGCCGCCGAACCGCCACCATTCCCGATTGACCAACGAGCCGATGATGTTGATGAGAACATTCGGCTGCGATATCGGTATCTAGATATTCGTCGTGAACGCATGCAGCGCAACATTCGTGTTCGTGCAGCGGTGAACTCTGCAATTCGGGCCGCTATGGAACGCCAGAACTTTGTCGAGGTCGAGACACCGTTTTTGATGCCGTCAACTCCAGAGGGTGCACGAGAGTTTCTTGTTCCTTCGCGCAAAGAGCCGGGTTCTTTCTATGCGTTGCCGCAATCACCACAGCTGTGGAAGCAGTTGTTGATGGTGGCTGGCATGGACCGCTATTACCAAATAGCAAGATGCTTACGCGATGAGGATCTGCGCGCAGATCGTCAGTACGAATTCATGCAGTTGGATGCGGAAATGTCCTTTGTGACTCAAGATGACGTACTTGCAGCCATCAGTGAAGCAGTTATGTCTGCCGCCGAGGCCGTCACGGGTGAGCGCCCCCCAGAGATTCAGAGGATCACCTGGCGTGAAGCGATGGAACGATTTGGGGTTGACAAGCCTGACCTGCGTTTTGGTCTCGAATTGATTGAATTAACACAGATTTTTGCTTCGACTGAGTTCAAGGCGTTCTCGACTGCTGAGTCAATCAAGGGTCTGTGTGTACGTGCAGGGGAGTACCCCGACACTGCAGCAGCCGGACGCAATCGACTTGACGCTTTGACCGATCGGGCAAAGAAACTCGGGGCCAAGGGTCTTGTGTGGATGCGGGTGCAGGCTGGTGGCCAACTCGATTCGCCGGTGGCAAAGTTTTTGTCCGAAACAGAAATCGCCGCTTTGTTGGCTGCAACTGGTGCTGTGGAGGGTGATCTCATTCTCATGGTTGCTGATTCGTGGCACAACGCCTGTGAAGTTCTGGGGCAGCTGCGCAATGACATCGGACGCCCTCCAGTCCATGAAGGCCCTTATCGATATGTGTGGGTGGTTGACTTCCCATTGTTCGTCGGAGTGGATCCGGTTTCCGGCAAGCCCAAACCAGGACACCACCCGTTCTGTCACCCGCATCCTGACGACCTTGACAAATTCGAAACCGATCCACTGTCTGTGCGAGCGCTCGCTTATGACCTCGTTCTTAACGGTTGGGAGCTCGGCTCGGGTTCGATACGAATTCATGAGCCAGAACTCCAGCGACAAGTGTTTAACCGACTCGGCATCTCAGACGAGGAAGCGGATCGTCGATTTGGGTTCTTCCTGCAGCCATTCAAATATGGTGCACCACCGCATGGTGGTTTCGCATTCGGCATTGACCGGCTCACGGCGATACTCGCAGGTGAAGAAAACATTCGTGAAGTAATCGCTTTTCCAAAAACACAGTCGGGTCTTGATCCGATGACCAACGCACCCACGCAGATCGATGCCAAACAGTTGGCTGAGCTAGGTCTGCGTCCGTTGCCTCCTCCCAGCAACGCCTAAATGAAAAATGAGAGCCTGTTCTCTGGCGCAGCTCGCGAGCGATTACAGAATCAGGCACCACTTGCAGCACGCTTGCGGCCACGCAACTTTGATGAAGTTGTAGGCCAACAAAAACTCGTAGCAGTTGGGGCACCATTTCGGAAGATGGTCGAAAACGACACTTTGCGTTCGGTGATCTTGTGGGGGCCACCAGGCACAGGGAAAACAACGCTGGCCGAGGTAGTGGCACGCGTCAGCAGTCGCCATTTTGAACGCGTTTCAGCAGTGACATCGGGTGTCAAGGATCTTCGCGAAGTCATTGAGGCTGCGCGTGACCGCTTGGGAACGCAAGGTCAACGCACGATTGTTTTTGTGGATGAGATTCACAGATTTAATAAGGCTCAGCAGGATGCGTTACTGCCCTCGGTGGAAGAGGGCTTAATCACTCTGATTGGAGCCACAACCGAAAATCCTTTCTTTGAAGTGAATGCGCCTTTACGAAGCCGGTCGACCCTGTTTCGACTCGAGCCATTGGCCAGACAAGACATTGAAACTCTCGTGATGCGAGGCGTAGCAGCCGAGGGGATGGACGCTGAACCCGAAGCGACCCAGTTGATTGCCGAGCGATGCATAGGTGATGGACGCCAAGCACTGACTGCGGTTGAGGTCGCGTGTGCATTAGCGCGCCCGAACTCTGTGGAACTCCAGCACGCAGAGGCTGCGCTAAGTACGAGCGCCCTGCGTTACGGGCGTGACGATCACTATGACGTCGTCTCTGCGTTTATAAAAAGCATGCGAGGGTCAGATCCAAACGCCGCTGTGTATTGGCTGGCGCGGATGCTTGAAGCCGGCGAAGATC
The DNA here is from genome assembly GCA_044341655.1 of Ilumatobacteraceae bacterium. Classification (GTDB taxonomy): domain Bacteria; phylum Actinomycetota; class Acidimicrobiia; order Acidimicrobiales; family Ilumatobacteraceae; genus CAIYHK01. The sequence goes on from JBIIRE010000029.1 coordinate 14,048, forward strand.
CACGCTTCATTGCCCGACGCATGATCATTGCGGCGAGTGAAGACGTTGGCATGGCGGATCCATCGGCCCTTACCGTTGCCGTAGCGGCGGCGCAGGCGCTGGATGTGGTTGGCTTGCCTGAGGCTCAACTCAACCTTGCACAAGCTGCCGTTCACATCGCGCGAGCGCCAAAGAGCAACGCAGTAGCAATGGCAATCTGGACCGCTCGCGAAGACGTTCGCAACGGTCGAGTGGCAGAGGTGCCTGCGCATCTTCGTGACTCCCATTACCAAGGAGCGACACAGCTCGGGCACGGTGTGGACTATGTGTCCCCACACAATGACCCGAGTGGGTCAAAGTCGCAGAAGTACCTGCCTGACTCGATGGATGGAATTCACTACTTTGATAACACCTAAGCCCATAGCGCCCCTGAAGGTAGGCTCAAAAAGGCATGAGTAAGCACCCAACCTCGGCAAACGAATTACGCAAGGCGTTTTCGGGATACTTTGCCGACAGGGGACACACCGTGGTGCCATCGGCATCGCTAATCCCACACGATCCGACAATTCTCTTCACTGTGGCGGGAATGGTTCCGTTCAAGCCGTTTTTCACCGGCGACGAAGTGGCTCCATACCCTCGCGCAGTGAGTGTGCAGAAGTGTGCACGCGCCGGTGGAAAGCATAACGACTTGGACGACGTGGGCCGCACAAAGCGCCACCTCGTGTTTTTTGAGATGCTCGGCAATTTTTCGTTTGGCGACTATTTCAAAGAGGACTCAATCAAATGGTCCTGGGATCTTGTCACGGAAGTTTTTGGTCTTGATGGTGACAAGCTCTGGATAACCGTTCATGAAAGCGACGATGAGGCCGAACAGATCTGGCGCGACACAGTCGGTGTGCGTCCCGATCGAATCCAGCGTCTCGGTGACAAGGACAACTTCTGGCAGATGGGTGAGACGGGGCCATGTGGTCCGTGTTCGGAAATTCACATTGATCGTGGAGCAGCATTTGGTCCCGATGGAGGCCCGCTGAATGATCCTCATGGTGACCGATTCCTTGAGTTCTGGAACCTGGTCTTCATGCAATACAACCAGGCCAAGGATGGGTCGCGAGAGCGACTCCCCAAACCTTCCATTGACACTGGTGCGGGACTCGAGCGAATTCTGACTCTGTTGCAAGGCGTTGATTCCGTATGGGAGAGCGATGTGCTTGCGCCGTTGGTGGATCGTGCGGCTTCGTTGACTGGCTCCCTGTACAGGCCAGGTGCCTACGACGATCGCTCGAGTTTCTCTTTGCGAGTTTTAGCCGAGCATGCACGGTCGTCCACGATGCTCGTTAATGACGGTGTCTTTCCCTCCAATGAGAACCGTGGTTATGTACTGCGTCGAATTATTCGCCGCGCGGTTCGTCATGCGTACCTCTTGGGCACCGAGAAACTCGTGATGCCATCGCTTGTCGAAACAGCCATTGATGTAATGGGCGAGGCGTACCCGGATCTCAGGACCAATCACGACTTCATTCTCGAAGTACTCACCAAGGAAGAAGAGCGCTTCCGCCACACGCTTACCACGGGAATGGGCATTCTTGAACACGAAATGGAATCCGCAGGGAGCCAGGGACTAAGTGGCAAGACCGCATTCTTGCTGCACGATACATACGGATTCCCACTTGAACTGACCTCGGAGATTGCT
>JBIIRE010000116.1:0-5084 GCA_044341655.1 Ilumatobacteraceae bacterium
ATGCTTTATTGCCACCACGAACCCCGAACTCGGTTTGCTGGCGTTCCAATTCTGCGATTTCATCTACATGTCGCTGTTCCATTGGCTTTGCTGCTTCGGCAATCAGCGATAACAAATGCGTGACGAGTCGTGCTACCGCAGCACCGGTTCCATTGACTTCGTTAGGGACGCGAGCAAAAGCTTCACGACGATGGCGCAAGCCAGGATCTGACGCGAGCAATTTTGCGCGGCGAAGATCGCCAGCAGATGAAGCTGCCGCAAACGCTGCCGTATCGTGATCAATTCCTGAAGTCACTAGAGCACTTGTGAGTTCGTCTATCTCGAGCGGATTGAATTCAACTCGTACACATCGTGAAGCAATTGTGACCAACACCGGATCCATGAGGTCAGCAAGCAAAACAAAATACGTGCCCGCTGGCGGCTCTTCAATTGTCTTTAGGAGCCGTGCCACTGTGTCTGGCCGTGCGAGGTGCAAATCTTCGACAATGATCACTTTGCAGGAAGCCTGAATGGGGGACAGCGATGCGTTGCGAATTATTTCGTCGGCTTGTTCGCGCGAGAGGCTCGCTCCTTCGCGACGAATTTCAATCACGTCAGGGTGATATCCGGCGAGTACAAGGCGAACGTCGTTATTCGTTGGATCTTCCGACCCGGAGATAAGCATGGCGGCAAATGCGCAGGCGGCGATTTCCTTCGTGCAACCGGCCGGGCCAATAAAGAGATAAGCGTGAACTGGATCAACGATCAGCTGATGCAAACGATCAACAGCATGATCTTGCCCTACGACTCCCGCAAAGGAACTCGAAGTGGCAATCATCGTTGAGCACCGATGCGCTCGTTCACCGCATTCACAATCAGTAGGTGCACTTCGTCTGGTGTACCAGATCCGTCTATCACTGACCAGCGGTCTGGCTCAGCGGCGGCAAGAGCTTTGAAACCCTCATCTACTCGCGTAAAGAATTCCGCCCCTGAGCGTTCGAAGCGATCCAGTGTGCGGTGCCCGATTCGTTCTTGAGTCTCCTCTGAATCAACATTCATCAAAATCACGATGTCTGGCCAGCGTCCACCGAGAGCCCAATCGTTCATTGATCGCAAACGCTCAAGATCAAGACCGCGTCCGTATCCCTGATAGGCGAGGCTCGAGTAGACGCTTCGGTCAGACACAACATGACGTCCCGAATTAAGAGTTGGCGCAACAACTTCGTTCATTAGTTGATGACGATCGGCCGCCATCAACAACGCCTCCGTTAGTGGGGTAAGACTCGTGTTCTTTGGATCGGCCATCACACCACGTAGCACCAGACCTGTTGGTGTGCCACCTGGCTCGCGCACTGCAATTGCATTGAGCGCATTCGCCAACCTTGAAACTTGAGTTGACTTGCCGGTGCCTTCGCCGCCCTCAAGTGCGATATAGAAGCCCTTACCCACGAAGTGAAGGCTAGGGCGTTTCCGGTGGCTCGGCGTCTTTTGCCGCCGCCTTCTTCTTGGGGGCCGCCTTCTTTTTTGCTGCAGTCTTCTTCGGTGCGGCCTTCTTTGCGGCCGCCTTTTTCACTGGCTTTCCACCGTTTTCCGCATCACGCTGACGCCGAATGTCCAGGAGCTCATACGCGCGCTCATTGGCCATCTCTTCAATACGGTCGCCTTTTGTGAGGCTTGCGTTTGTGGTGCCGTCGGTAACGTACACGCCGAACTTTCCCTCTTTGGCAACGACTGGTTTTCCACTGATTGGGTCGGTGCCGAACTCGGCTAAAGGGGGCTTGGGTGCTCCTCTTCCACGGAACACTCGGGGCTGTGACAGTAACTCCAGCGCCTCGGTGAGGGAGATCTCAAAAATCGCGTCCTCATTTGGCAGTGAACGCGCTTCTTTTCCGCACTGTATATATGGTCCGAATTTTCCGTTCTGTGCGGTAATTGGTTCCTCGGTCTCGGCATGCTTTCCAAGATTGCGTGGTAAGGACAACAACCTGATCGCATCCTCTAGTGAGATGCGCTCGATGTTCATTGTCTTGAACAAGCTGACCATCTTGGGTTTCTCGAGGCCAGGGGGAAGATTGTCGTTGTCGCCCCATTGCACATATGGGCCAAAGCGGCCCGACTTTGCATAAACAGCGAAACCGTCGTGAATGCCGATTGGCTCATCACCCTTAGGAAGAGCAAGCAATTCAAGTGCCTTCTCAAGTGTGAGTTCATCGGGCGTGACAAGTTGTGGCACGCCAGCGGTGTCTTCGCCACGCTTTACATACGGTCCGTACTTGCCGGGCTTAACAACAACTTCTTCACCAGAAACCGGATCATCACCAAGAGGGAAAGTGTTGATCGCTGCAGCATCAATCTTGTCAAGGTTGAGTTCAACCAATGGTTTGAGGCCGAGCAGGGTAGATCCCTCTTCACCGAAGTAGAACGAGTGCAGCCAATCTTCTTTCTTTTGTGTGCCAGCTGCAATCTCATCCAAATCTTCTTCAACGTCGGCAGTAAATGCGTAGTCGACCAATGCGGTGAAGTGCTTTTCCATCAGCCCAACAACGGCAAACGCGGGCCATGTTGGAACTAACGACTGACCTTTCTTCCACACATAACCACGCTCGATGATGGTTTGCATCACGTTTGCCCAGGTGGACGGGCGACCAATTCCGAGTTCTTCCAACTTCTTCACCAACGAAGCTTCGGTGTAACGCGCAGGTGGCTGGGTTGTATGGCCTTCAGCCAGACAATCACCAACGGCAACTTGATCGTCAACAGTCAGATTTGGAAGGAGCGCTTCTTGTTCTTGTGAATCAGTTGACTCTTCGTCGACTGATTCTTCATAGACCTGGCGATAGCCGGGGAAAGTAATCGTTGTTCCACTGGCAGCGAATTCACAATCGGTCGACTCGGCGATTGCACCAAGACGAACGCTCACGGTGGTGCCATTGGCATCAGCCATCTGCGATGCGAGAGTGCGTTGCCAGATCAGGCGATAGAGCTTCATCTCGGTTGCGTTCAATTCGAGTGAAAGAGACTCAGGGGAGCGCAGTGGCAACGAAGGACGAATCGCTTCGTGAGCTTCTTGTGCGTTCTTCACCTTTGATGCGTATGTGCGCACTTGTGGCGAGGCGAAGGATCCACCATATGCACGATCAATCTCAGCGCGAACAGCGGTGATCGCTTCAGCAGCGAGAGTGACCGCGTCGGTTCGCATGTAAGTGATGTAGCCACGCTCGTAGAGACCCTGGGCCAACCGCATCACCTGCGCAGATGACATCCCAAGCTTGCGCCCACCTTCTTGCTGCAGGGTGCTCGTCATAAATGGTGGCTTTGGTGTCGACCGGTAGGGCTTTGATTCAACCGAACGCACCTTGAAGGTGGTGTTGGAGAGGGCAGCAGCCAGCGACTTCGCCCGATCCTCGGTAAGTAGAGCTACACCTTCTTTAATAGAGCCATTCGCGGCGAAATCTTTACCCGTTGCCACGCGCACTCCATCAAGCGCTACCAGCGTGGCCTTGAACGGTGGCTGAGTTTCAGCGTTGGCCGCGATGTCCCAGTAGCCCATAGACACGTGCGCCATTCGCTCCCGTTCTCTTTCCACCACCAAGCGTGTCGCTGGGCTCTGCACCCGGCCGGCCGACAGGCCACGGTTTACACGGCGCCACAGGACTGGCGAGACTTCGTAACCATATAAACGGTCAAGGATGCGCCGGGTGTCGGCAGCATCGACGAGTCCGTAGTCAATCCCGCGGGGGTTGGCGAGCGCCTCGGCGATTGCGGTCTTGGTGATCTCGTGGAACACCATGCGCCGGACACTGATCTTCGGCTTCAGGTGCTCAAGCAGGTGCCAAGCAATCGCTTCACCCTCGCGATCTTCGTCCGTTGCGAGATAGACGGTGTCGCAGTTCTTCATGAGGCCACGGAGGCGCTTCACAACATCGCGGCCCCGATCGGTGAGTTCATAGGTCGGCTTGAATCCATTCTCGACATCAACTGCAAGCCCCTTGCTCGGCAAATCGGCCACGTGACCAACGCTGGCTTCAACGATGTATTCGGGGCCGAGGTACTTGCCGATCGTCTTCGCTTTCGCAGGTGATTCGACGATCACAAGGAAGGAAGATTTCGGGCTGGAAGTTTTCTCGGCGGTTTCAGTGCTTGTAGTCATACCTTTTCCATTAGGTACGAGAACACAGTGCCCTCGTCAAGCCAATCCGACAAAAGCCTTATGCCATAAAGAGTTCAGTGAGCGCTACTTTGAGTTATCCACAAGGGACGTGTCGTCATCCCATGTGTGACTGTGCCCCTCAACATCAATTCGCGGCAATACCTTGTTGAGCCATTTCGGGATCCACCAATTGCGATTTCCAAGTAGCTCCATCGTGGCGGGAACAAGCACCATTCGCACGATGGTTGCATCGATGAAAACAGCAACCGCCATTCCTAATCCAAAGAGTTTCATCTGTCGATCATCACCAAGAATGAATGCCGCAAAAACCGAAACCATGATCAAAGCCGCTGCTGTGATCACACGTGCGGTGGCAGCGAGACCGTTAGCTACTGCCTCTGCATTGTTGCCCGTGTGGTCATATTCCTCTTTGATTCGAGACAACAAGAACACTTCGTAGTCCATCGACAAACCAAAGACGATTGCAAATAAAAGCATCGGCACCCAAGCATCTATTGGGCCGGCTCTACCAACTCCGATGAGGTCTTTGCCCCAACCCCACTGGAAGATCGCAACGATCACTCCATATGCAGCACCAATGGAGAGCAGGTTCATGACCACTGCTTTAAGTGGTACGAGAATGCTGCGGAAAACCACCATCAATAGCAAGAACGACAAGATCAAAACAGCACCGATGATCATCGGTAGACGGTTTCCGATGTAATCCGAAAAGTCAATGCTTGAAGCAACGCGTCCACCTACGAGTGCGTCATATCCGCTTGCAGGAAGCACGTTGTCACGCAAATTGTGCACCAAATCAGACGTGGCTTCGTCTTGTGGCGAAGTCTCTGGATAAGCGAGAACCACACCGACGTTCCCACCCGGCGGAAGCTGCATTGGATACGCAAACTGGATACCTGGAACTTCAGCAACGGTTTGCACTAACGGTGCGATC
>JBIIRE010000117.1:0-5058 GCA_044341655.1 Ilumatobacteraceae bacterium
TGTGCGCAGCAATCTCCAGGATCTTTGCCTTCAGCTTTCCGGCTGCGGTCTGACACGCACCACCCACGATCACCGCAGTGCGGCTGCCACCGGTACCAGGACCGATCGGAGCAGAAGCAGTGTCACCTTGCATGATGATGATGTCATCAATGTCGCAACCAAGATGCTCAGCGATCACCTGCGGCATAGTTGTTTCAATTGAGTGTCCGTGGCTTCCACTTGAAAGCGCAACAAGAACTTTTCCGTTCTCGTCCATTCGCACGTTGGCTTGGTCAGAGCTCAGGATGCCAAAAGCAATTGCTGAGGGCTCGATGTAGACACCAACTCCAAGGCCAAGCAGACGCCCCTCTGCGCGAGCCTTTTCTTGCTCGGCACGGAACTTTGCAAGATCCAGCATCTCCATTGCCTGATCAAGTGTCTCTTCCGGTGTCACCACGTCGTACACGAGAGTTGTACACGTTGTGTACGGCAGGTCCGACTGATGGATGATGTTGCGACGACGGAACTCAATTGGATCGATGCCGATTTCAGCAGCAACATGATCCATCATTTGTTCACGCGCCACAGTTTCCATCATCCACGGCCCGCGATAAGGCGCCTTGCCACAGGTGTTAGTGAAATAAGACGTCCCCTGAGGAATCACAACCGGCATTTTGTACGGTCCCGGGAACATTCCAGCTGACATACCCGCTCCACCACCAGCACCTGGTGGGTACGCGCCAACATCCTCAAGGAAGTTAACTCGGCATCCCATGATGTCGCCTTCGGGCGTTACTGCCATCGTGACATCAACCCACTCTTCGCGAGCTTGGTTTGCCGCAATCAGACTCTCGCGACGGTCTTCGATCCACTTAATCGGGCGATCACCTAGCAGGTAGCCAGCGATCATCATCGCTGCCTCGTCGCGGCTCACCATCATCTTCTGCCCGAATCCACCACCCACATCTCCCGCGATTGCGCGAATGCGTTGTGCAGGGAACCCAATTAAGCGTGCACAGAAAGAACGCACTTCGTGCGCATTCTGTGTTGCTGACCAGATTGTGATCTCATTCGCCCCGCGATCATGCTTGACGATGATTCCGCGCGGTTCCATTGGCACATTCGTTGCGCGAGCTTGTTTAAAGCGACGCGTTACAACGTGTGGCGCCGATGCCATCATCTCGTCCACTGGCGGCACTTCCATGTACGGCATGATTCCCGAGAAATTTTTGTTGAGCTCGTGATGCACTTTCATCTCAGGATGAGCAACCGCCATATCCAATCCAATGATCGGCTCTTCAACATCGATATCAACGATCACCATTTCGGCGGCATCTTCTGCCACATAACGGTTTTCAGCAATCACCATTGCAATCGGGTCGCCAACGAAACGCACGTCTCCGGGAGCAAGAACCGACGCCGGTGGGTGCGCACCCGATGGATCATCTAAGGCAGGACGCGGCCCGCCCATCGTGTGCCAGTACTCCTTGATATATGGGTTCAGGTCGTCGCCCGTATAGATCGCAATCACTCCAGGGACTTGGAGGGCCTCGGAGATGTCAAGGTTTGTGATCTTTCCGCGCGCGATGTTGGAACGCACGAACGCGACATGTGCCATGTTGGGCAGTTGCACGTCGTCGACATAACGCCCTTGGCCGGTCAACAACCGTGGATCTTCCTTGCGCTTGATGGATTGGCCGACATAGCGACCGGCTGCTTGACCGCTCATTTCGCACTCCCCTGGATTTCCTTTTGCGCCTGACGCGCCGCATTGATGATTCCCATGTATCCCGTGCAACGGCAGAGATTGCCCGACAACGCTTCTTTGAGTTCGTCGTCACTCGCGTTCGGGAAATCCCGCAGATATGCGGTCAATGAAGTGACAATTCCCGGTGTACAAAAACCGCATTGCAGACCATGGTTGTCCTGCATCGCGCGCTGCACAACGCTCAGCTCGCCAGGTGCTGGCGCAATTCCTTCAACAGTTGTTATCTCATGGCCAGCGGCTTGCACTGTGAACATCAGGCATGACCGAACAGCTTCACCATCCAGAAGAATCGTGCACGCACCACAGACACCGTGCTCACATGCCACATGCGTACCGGTGAGCCCTGCCTTTTCGCGAATCGCGTCCGACAACAGCATGCGGTCTTCAACATCAACAGTGTGTTGAGCACCATTGATATTCAAAGTGATGTTTCTGCTCACGACTGTGCCTCCTTAAGTGCTTTGGCAATTGCGCGGGCCACGATGGTTGCAGCAACCGCTTTGCGATACTCACCCGATGCGTGCACGTCATCCGAGGGCGCAAGGTTCATTGCTGCCAGATTGCCAACGGCATCTAGATCAGCGCTTGTGCCTCCGGCGATCAGTGCTTGTTCGGCTTCCGATGCTCGAACCGGAGTGCCACCAACCCCGAACAAAGCGATGGCGGCCTTTGTGACCTTGGAGCCATCAACCTGCACGGCGGCGGCCACACCCACGAGAGCGAAGTCACCATGGCGACGTGCGACTTCTTCGACCACGAATCCACATTTCCCTGACCAGATCGGGAAACGGACCCCTGTGAGAATCTCGCCGTCGATCAGCGATGTCTCCCAAGTGGACACAAAGAAATCTTTGGCTGCAATTTCACGACTCCCATTTGGGCCGACAGCTTCAATCGTTGCATCCAATGCGAGCGCTACGGCCGGCAATTCACTTGATGGATCAGCGTGAGCAATAGACCCACCAACGGTTCCTCGGTTGCGAATCTGAAAGTGTCCGATGTGTGGAATCGCCTTGGCGACAAGAGGCGCGGACTTAACGATCTGCGGATCATGTTCAGCGGTGGATTGGCGGACCATCGCACCGATCCGAAGAGAGTCACCGTTAACAGAAACTTGGTTGAGTTCACTCACACCGTTTAGGTCAATCAAATGTTCAAACGAAGCGAGCCTGAGTGACATCATCGGCACAAGGCTCTGCCCACCCGCGATTGGTTTTGCCAAATCACCGTGCTCGTCCAGCAACGCAACAACTTCTGAAACAGAAGTAGGCAGGTGCATCTCAAATGGAGCTGGTTTCACTTTCCCCCCTGTGGATCGCCGGGTATAGAACCCCGACATCAAGTCACAATATCGCAGCATCAACAGTGTCGGCGTAGGCGGCCAGCTACCCGATGGTCAATAGAGTGGGTGCACGAGAACACATGTGGGACACACGAAATGACGACTCCAACCAGTCCGCGCACAACAAAGATTCACACCAACGGACTCGACCTCGCCGTCGACATTCGTGGCGATGAATCAAACCCCACCGTGATCCTTCTGCACGGTGGCGGGCAGACCCGACACTCTTGGGCTGTTACCGCTGAGATCCTGGCGCTTAATGGCTGGTGTTCAGTCACCGTTGACCTTCGTGGCCACGGGGACTCAGATTGGCCCGCCGACGGCGACTACATGCACTTTGCGTTCCGTGACGACATCATTGGCCTTGCTGAACAGTTCAACTCACCCGCCCTTGTGGGGGCCTCTCTTGGTGGCATGACCGCAATGCAAGCAATCGGAGTTACCGGCCCGTCACTTGCACGCGCACTGGTCTTGGTTGATATCACCCATCGCATCAACGCAGACGGCGGGCGCAGGATCGGGAGTTTTATGGCATCGGGCAGCGAAGGTTTTGCGTCGCTCGAAGAAGCAGCCGATGCAATTGCCGCCTACAACCCTCATCGACCCCGCCCATCAAACCTGGAGGGACTCAAGAAGAACCTGCGACTCCGTGATGATGGGCGCTGGCACTGGCACTATGACCCACGCTTCATCAATGCAGTGCGCATTCCAAAAGAGATGGCATCGGTTCCAGGTGGGCCAGCAGCTGAAGCGGCGCGCAAAATTGGTGGCTTTGGGACACCAACCCTTCTGGTTCGCGGGAAGATGAGCGACATCGTGGACCCTGAACATGTGGAGGAACTGCTCGAGATGATCCCGCACGCCGAGAGCGTTGATGTGTCTGGTGCGGGCCACATGGTCGCTGGCGACAGCAACGACTTATTCAACGACTCGATAATCGACTTCTTGAACCGCAACCTTAAAGGTTGACCACGACTAATTTGCGGGTCGTCTTGGCGCAGTGCGTAATAGACCGCCCTCGGGTGCGATGTGGCGCATGATCGTTGATTGGCTCGCGGTTCCAAGATATGTGCCGTCGTCACCCCACATGTGCGCCAGCCCATGGGCAAAACCGCGCTGCAGATCAAAGACGTGGCAGTCCATCATCACCCATTCCGTGACACAGCGACCGCCGTAACGAACTGTGTTATCAATGCTGTTTCCATTGACGGTGGCTCCAAACGCATCTCCGTATGCCATTGGCATCGTGTCTCCAACTGCCGCAATATCGCTTGCATTAATCAGACGGGGTCCATCAGCGATTCGGACATAAAAGATGCTGTTTCCGTCGCCACGAACCTCAGTGATTTCATCACGTGTTCTTCCCTTGGATACGACCATGCTCATCTTGTCGAACATCGACGCCATGTCATCACGCACCATGTCTTGCGATCGACATTGCTCCACTGGTTGGGCAATGGGTTTTTGCACTGGCGTACCCTCAACTTCAAAGTCTCGTGATCCAAGGGCGACAAGTGTGGTCAGCACTTCCGTCTTGCCCAAGTGCAGCGTTGCTCGCGCTTGAGTGATTCGGTGTCCAACCACTTCAAGCGAGAGTTTGATATCGATTTCACCAGGTGGTTCTGCGTAGCTCAGATACTGAGCAGTTGACCAGATTGCCTGCCGCCCGGTCACGGATTCGAGCGCATCCACGGCGATTCCCATCCCGATGCCGCCCTGCAGAGCGCCACCAGGGGTGATGTTTTCGTCCGCCAGTGTCAGTTGCCAGTGCATGGGGTCCGATGTCGCTCGCAGACCAAATGCATTCACCATGCATTTCAGGTTGGCAAACAGAGGGTCATCCCACAAAACTTGGGGCATGGAACATGTGATTACTGATGCTCTTGCCCTTACTAGAGCACCGATTTTCGAACGGCTCAGTGACACAACTTGGCGTGGTGCACCTCGCGGCGGTGGAACTGTGATGGGA
>JBIIRE010000118.1:0-5031 GCA_044341655.1 Ilumatobacteraceae bacterium
GTCGTCAATCCTGTTGCTGCCTGTGCTTGGTTCAAACATGCTCGGTTCGGGCGAAGGCTGGCGTGGCTCAATTGCACGTTTTGTTGATCAGTACTTGGTCAACAGCCAGAACATGGTTTACATCACAACCTTTTTCATCATGATCGTGGCGTTTGCCTACTTCTACAACTCAATTGCTTTTGACCCCGTGCGTCAGGCTGATCAGATTCGCCGTCAGGGCGGATTCATTCCTGGGATTCGCCCTGGTCCGCAGACTGAGCGTTACCTCGCCAAGACGGTTAACCGCATCACGCTGCCGGGCGCATTGTTCGTGGCTGTGATTGCAATTTTGCCGTACATCATCTTGTGGGTGGGCGACGTTCAGTCCTTCCCATTTGCCGGAACAACCGTGCTTATTGCGGTGGGCGTGGCGCTGGAACTCATGCGCCAGATCGACAGCCAGTTGATGTTGCGCAACTACGAGGGATTCCTCAAGTAGACCTCAGGGGACTGAGGCCAACAACATGACCATCAAGGGCGCACGACTCGTCATTCTCGGGCGACAAGGCTCGGGCAAAGGAACGCAATGCGTTCGCTTGTCTCAGCACTATGTCGTACCGCACATCTCAACTGGTGACATGTTGCGTGCTGCCGTGCGTGAAAAGTCAGAGCTCGGTCGCCAAGCGAAAACCGTGATGGATGGTGGGGGTCTCGTTGGGGACGAGGTCATGGTTGGCTTGGTTCAGGTGCGCATTGAACAAGATGATGCGCGCAGTCGTGGTTACATCCTCGATGGATTTCCGCGCACAGTTGTACAGGCAGTTGAACTCGACCGCATCACTAAAGACCGCGGGCTCGATGTGGTGATCGATCTTGTAGTGCCGCGTGAGATTGTCGTTACACGCATCACTGCGCGTCGCGTGTGTCGTGACTGCGGAACCAACTACACCGTTGGTTCGGTTGATCGCCGCCCTTGGCTGTGCGATAACTGCGGCGGTGATGTGGTCCAACGCGATGACGACACCCCAGAGGCCATCAACCGCCGTCTTGACCTCTATGAGTCCCAGACCGCTCCACTGATTGAGTTCTACGGTCGCACCTCGCGACTGGTCGAGGTCAATGGGGTCGGTACACCTGACCAAGTTTTCCAGCGACTCACCTCTGCAATCGACGCGCGCCTCTAGCCACACTTTCTTGCCGTTAGGCTGAAGTCATGTCACGGGTACAGCTAGCGATCAACGTTTCTAACATCGACGAAGCAATTGACTTCTATACGAAGTTGTTTGGTGTAGGCCCCGCAAAAGTTCGTGATGGCTATGCGAACTTTGCTGTGTCCGAGCCGCCGCTCAAACTCGTGCTTATTGAAGGCGAAGGCATGCCGGGATCTTTGAATCATCTCGGTGTTGAAGTTGAATCAACCGATCAAGTTGGTCAAGCGGTTACTCGCTTGAGTTCCGAAGGATTAGCAACCGAAGTGGAAGATCAGACGACTTGTTGCTACTCGGTGCAGGACAAGGTGTGGGTACATGGCCCCGATGCCGAGCCTTGGGAGATCTACACAGTGTTATCTGATGCAGAAGTTATGCACGTTGCTGAGTCTGAGTGTTGCGGACCCACCACGGTGTCAGGAATCCAACTCCGCAAGTAGTTCGCGCACGCGTACTTCAATCTGATCGCGAATCGGTCGCACCGACTCGGCGCCTTGACCAGCGGGATCAGCTAACACCCAGTCGCGGTATTCCTTGCCCGGATAGAACGGGCATTCGTCGCCACATCCCATTGTGATTACGTAGTCCGAACTCTGCACGGCGGCGTCTTCGAGTCGCTTTGGCTCAGCCCCCATCTTGTGAAGATCGATGCCTTTTTCGCGCATCACTTCAACTACCACTGGATTGATAGTCGCCGCTGGCGCAGTTCCTGCGGAGCGCACACGCACTCGGCGACCACCGAGGGTGCGCAAGAAAGCTGCCGCCATTTGTGATCGTCCCGCATTGTGGATGCAAACAAAGAGCACTTCTGGTGTGCGTCTTGGTGGCCACAGGAAATTGATCACCGGGATGGCAATTGCCAGACCGAGGAGTTGCATCACGATGAACATTGGCGCGGCTTCTGGTTTGATGCCAGCAAAGGAATCAGAAAGCATTCGCGCAACCGTGACCGCCGGATTGGCAAAACTTGTGGACGAAGTAAACCAGTAGGCGCCACCAATCCACACACCAACTGCATAGGGGATCGCGTCGGCTTTGCCACCCCGACTACAACCATGAATCACCAATAGGAGTCCCAGCGTGGCTACAACTTCTGCGAGCCAATGTGCGCCAGACGAACGATCTTTTGTTGACAAGTTGATTGCATCCAGTTCAAACATCAGGTTCGCAACGATCGCCCCAGTACATGCACCAGCTGTTTGAACAACCGCATAACTGATCAGTGTGCTGGTTTCAATCTTGCGTTCAAACCAAGCGAATGCGGTCACTACGGGATTGAAGTGTGCACCCGATACTGACCCGAATACCAGAATCAAAGCGATCAATGCTCCAGTCGTGGCCGCTGCATTCTCCAATAGCTGTAACCCAACATCGTTGGGAGACATTCGCGTAGCCATGATTCCCGAACCAATAACAGCGATGATCAGAAACATCGAGCCAAGAAACTCAGCAACGAGTGGGCGAGATTTGGTTTTCATCATTCTCCTGAGAGTGCATGAATGCGTTCACGCAGTTCGTGGACAGTTTCATCAAATGCTTCTGGTGTCCCGACTGCGAGCGGATCGGGGATCGACCAATGCAGCCAGTCCTCACTGGCACCCATCTCTTCGTGTGCACGATCACACACGGTGATCACGAGGTACTGCTCGATACTCATTAGGTCAATTGATTTTGGCCGTGCACCAGAAATTGAAATGCCGGCACGTCGTGCAGCGTTGACAGCTTCTGGATGTACACGCTCTGCTGGATGTGTGCCTGCCGATTCAGCACGGAGCCCAACCACAGATTTCCAAAGTGCCGCAGCGAGTTGACTGCGTGCAGAATTATGCGTGCATACAAACAAGGGTCGGTGCGCATCGGCATCAGCAGTTGGGAGTAATCCTTCAAGCGCACCTGGAATCAAGTGCAGATATCGGCGGCGACGATCGCCATTTGAAACGGTGCGACGGATTAGCCCGACGGATTCCAATACATCAAGATGGTGAGCGAGCAGATTCGACTCCATCGCCAGTAGTTCAACCAACTCCACCGGCGAGCGATCCGAGGTAGCGAGAGCGTCGGCGATCGCGAGCCGAGCGGGGTCCCCGAGGGCGGCGAGGCGGCGGGCGCGATCCATGTGCCCACCATAATGACTCAATGGCTATTGAGTGAAATATGTGAACCGAGGCTGTTCCGCGCCGGGGAACCCCTACAAAATAAGGGTTTGATCTGGACTTGGCGCAAAAAAGGGGTGTTTGTAGAGTTGAAACCCGTGCTTGCAGGCGGTTCGCCCGCCTACGAGTTCGGTTTTTGTCCGTATTTAGAAGGAGAACGTTCTGGCTAAGCCCAAGGAAGATGCGATTGTGCTTGAAGGCACGATTTTGGAGTCGCTACCGAACGCAATGTTCAAGGTGGAACTCGAAAACGGCCACAAAGTGCTCGCGCACATTTCAGGAAAGATGCGTATGCACTACATCCGCATCCTGCCGGGCGACAAAGTCCAGGTCGAACTCACTCCATATGACCTCACCCGGGGTCGCATTACCTACCGCTACAAGTGAGAACCCCGCATGAAGGTTAAGCCCAGCGTCAAGAAAATTTGTGAAAAGTGCAAGGTCATCCGCCGACATGGTCGCGTGATGGTGATCTGCGAAAACCCGCGCCATAAGCAGCGTCAGGGCTGAGGAAGAAGGAACAAGATGGCACGTATCTCTGGCGTCGACGTACCGCGTGAAAAGCGGCTCGAGATCGCTCTTACTTATATCTTCGGTGTCGGTCGTTCGACCGCGTTGCGCATTGCAAATGAGCTCGGTTTGAATCCCGACACTCGCGTGCGTGATCTCACCGAAGACGAAGTCAACCGCATCCGCGCATGGGTTGACGCAAACCTCACCGTTGAAGGTGACCTTCGTCGCGATGTCCAGCAGGACATCAAGCGCAAGATCGAAATTGGCTGCCTGCAAGGCGTGCGTCACCGTAAGGGACTCCCGGTTCGCGGTCAGCGCACACATACGAACGCTCGTACCCGCAAGGGCCCGCGTCGCACAGTGGCTAACAAGAAGAAGGTAACCCGCTAATGGCTAAGGCAGCACCGGGCGGTCGCCGCCCCCGTAAGCGCGAACGCAAGAACGTTTCCGTCGGCGTCGTGCATATCAAGTCGTCGTTCAACAACACGATCGTTTCCATCACCGACACCGAAGGCAATGTCATCTCGTGGGCATCTTCTGGTGGTGTTGGATTCAAAGGCTCGCGCAAGTCGACTCCTTTCGCAGCACAGATGGCCGCTGAAAAAGCTGCCAAGGCTGCAATGGAGCATGGACTTCGTCGCGCTGAAGTGCATGTGAAGGGCCCGGGCTCGGGTCGCGACACTGCACTCCGTTCCATTCAGAATGTGGGAATCGAAGTTTCTGGCATCAAGGACGTAACTCCTGTGCCGCACAACGGTTGCCGTCTCGCAAAGCGTCGGAGGGGCTAAGTCATGGCTCGTTACACCGGACCAAAGGTGCGTTTGTCGCGCCGTCTCAACGTCAACATCTTTGAGAACGAAAAGGGCACGAAGGCGCTTGAGCGTCGTCCGTTCCCACCTGGAGCACACGGCCGCACCCGTCGTCGTGGCGCAGGATCTGAGTACCTCGCACAGATGCAGGAAAAGCAGAAGGCCAAGTACATCTACGGCGTTCTCGAAGCACAGTTCCGTCGCACATACGAAGAGGCAAACCGTCTCGCAGGCCCAACTGGTGAAAACCTGTTGCGTCTTCTCGAGCAGCGTCTCGACAACGTGGTGTACCGCGCAGGTTGGGCAAAGACCCGTCCGCAGGCACGTCAGTTCGTAAGCCATGGTCTTGTGAAGATCAATGGCAAGCGC
>JBIIRE010000030.1:0-15400 GCA_044341655.1 Ilumatobacteraceae bacterium
GCATAAGCAGCGTTTCTCTGAATGTAGGCCCACGGCGTGCTTTCTTTTGCAGGTAGATGGGGGAGGCCATGTGTACAAATGGCAGTGGCACGAACTCAGTGAAACCGCCGGTCTCTTTTTGCAGATCGCGTGTGCGGATGATGTGGCGAGCCCAAGATTCGGGATGCTCGACACTGCCAAACATGATCGTGATGTTTGACCGAAGCCCAACGCGATGCGCGACGCGGTGACACTCAAGCCATTCATCTGTGTTGACTTTGTCAGCGCAGATAATGGCGCGAATAGGATCATCGAGAATTTCAGCTGCGGTGCCAGGCAGAGTGCCCAGCCCTGCTTCTTTTAGTCGCAGCAGGTAGGACTCAAGTGGCTCGCTTAATCGGCGCGCACCCTCGGTTACTTCAAGCGCTGTAAAGCCGTGAATGTGCATGTTGGGCACGGCATTCTTAACCGCACGGGTTACGTCGATGTAATAGTCACCATCGAAGTCTGGGTGAATTCCACCCTGAAGAGTGACTTCAGTAGCTCCAAGATCCCACGCTTCGCGGGCGCGTTCGGCGATGTCATCAAGTGTGAGCAGGTACGGAGTGCCGCGCAAGTTAAGTGAAAGTGGACCTTTCGAGAAACCACAGAACTTGCACTTGAAGGTGCACACATTTGTGTAGTTGATGTTGCGGTTGTGTACCCAAGTGACTTCTTCACCAACAGTTTGACGGCGTAGGTGATCGGCAAACTCCGCAATCGCCGAAACTTCACGGCCGCGAGCTCGGAACAACGTGACAATCTGTTGCTCATTGAGTTCTTCACCCGACTCAGCGCAAGCCAACACCTCTGCAATCGCAGGGGAGAGCTTCTTTGTGCTTGGTACAAGGGTTGGTGGAGCAACGTTGGCACCCGAATACCACTGTGATGAGCGGTGGCCGACCAAGATCACTTCGGCACCGTCATGAACTACATCGGCAGCGGTGACCTTTTCGGGCCAGATTTCACCTGGATCGTCGCGGCCAAAACCGTCGGCATCGCTACGGTCTTGAACTGGGAAGTGCAGGGCGGCATCAATCCAAGTATCTGGTTGGCGCACGAATTCGGGATAGATGGTTAGTCGCGGGGCGAGTTCAAATCCCGCATTCTCAGTAACTTCTCGCAACCGATCAAGATCGGGCCACGGCCGCTCGGGATTCACGTGGTCGGCAGTTACAGGCGATACACCGCCCCAGTCGTCAATGCCTGCATCGAGTAACACGCCAAAGTCCTCAGTGAGATTGGGTGGTGCCTGCAGGTGAATCTCTGGCGGAAGCATCACGCGAGCAGTTGCGATGGTCCAGAGGAATTCATCATCTGGGCAAGGAGGTTCGTTCTGCATGCCGGTTCGTGGCTTGGGCAGGAAGTTCTGCACAATGACTTCTTGAACATGACCGTGTTTACGATGCGACTCGATGATCGCAGTTAGTGCATCAATTCGATCAGCACGGGTTTCACCAATTCCAACCAAGAGTCCGGTGGTAAAGGGGATCTTCAGTTGCCCCGCGAATTCAAGCGTGTCGAGTCGGCGCTGTGGTGCTTTGTCGGGAGCGCCTCGGTGGCAAGAAAGATCATCTCGCAGCGATTCGAGCATCATTCCCTGGGACGGTGAAACCGCACGAAGCTGCGCTAGTTCATCGTGGTAAAGCGCACCTGCATTGGCATGGGGCAGTAGTCCAGTTTCTTTGACTACGAGCTGCGCCATGTCATGGAGATAGTGAACGGTGCTGTCGTATCCGTTGTCTGCGAGCCACTTCTTGGCAACGTCGTATTTGAGCTCAGGGCGTTCACCGAGTGTGAACAGTGCCTCGTGGCATCCGCGACACGCGCCTTGCTTGGCAATTTTTAGAACTTCCTCAGGACTCAGGTACGGATTCTGGAGCCTTGCTGGTGGCTGAGCGAACGTGCAGTAGCCGCAGGTGTCGCGACACAGCATCGTTAGTGGAATAAAAACCTTCGGCGAGAAGGTGATTCTGGTGCCGGTGCGTGCGTCGCGAACGGCTCGTGCTTGCGACATGAGAGTCGCAATGTCATCGGAAATTATGCGTGTGCGTAGCACCAGCAGGCCTCCTCAGGCGGAACAAGAATTTAGGTTTTTGCCAGTGCGTAACCAACCCGAAGGGAGAGCAAGATGATCCCCGAAGGCCGCAAATGTTGCGCTGTCTTTAGGTTAGCCCGAAGGCTTTGGACTTCAAGCGTTGAATGGGGCGTGGAACATTCCACGAACACTGGCACCGGTTAGTGGTACCCGGTGTCCCGTGCGGCTGATAAAGCCCATCTGCATGCCGGTAACGGGATCAAGCACCGAAAGGAACTGTTCGTGCCCATCGTCGTCAACATGTAGATCCGTGATTAGCGATGGGTCGGCGCGCACAAGCTCATTCTGGGCATAAGCGGTGTTCAGCACCTCAATCACCACTCGGCTGATGCCCGCACCGTGGGTTTCCAGGTGTTGAGCCACTGCGGGGTCACCGTTTGGTGCGATGAGAGCAATCATTACGCCACCTGCGGTTGCAATAACCACACCTTGATCTTCGGTAGGTGAAATTGAAAACCCGAGTGTGGCAAAAAGTTGTGATGCATCATCCACATCTGGCACCACGACTACAACATGGTCGATTGCGGTGGCAACGGTGTCAAGTGGCGAGCGTTCAACTCCACCCGCACCTTTGGTTGGTGCTGGGCGTGAAGTCCCTGCAGCAGTTTCAATGCGATGCGTTTCAATGAGCAGCACGCGAAACAGTTGCTCCACGAAATCGGCATCAACACCGGCATTGATCGCCCACTGACGTCGCGAACTGAGCACCTCGCGCACCCGTTGTGGCTGAATGACAGAAGCATCGCTTCCTTGTTTCACATGGGCCACATCGCGGCAGACGTCCAAGCGGCGAGCGAGCAACTCAACGATGGCTGCATCAATCTCGTCTATCTCTGCCCGCAACTCAGGCAATGACCTGCCCGTGTTCTCAGTGCTGTCCACAATGCGAGCATAAACGGTCACTACGGCGCGAGTCACTCTGTTTCTGGTTACGCTTCCTAATCAGTATGGGTCTCGTCTTTGAAGCAGAAATCACGCCCGGCATGTCCACTTCAGAGGTGGTGACACTTGCACAGATCGCCGAGGAAGCCGGGTTTGATCGCCTTGGCATTTCGGACGTGGTCTTCTGGCACGATTGTTTCGTACTCCTTGCACTCGTGAGTCAAAAGACGCAGAAGTTGCACATGGGCCCAATGGTGACCAATCCGTATTCGCGTCACCCCGCAGTGATGGCAGGCATCATGGCAGCGTTACAGGATGCATCACAGGGTCGGATGTTTCTCGGCATCGGTGTAGGTGCAGGGCTTGAACAAGTCGGCATGAATTACCCAAGACCAGTTCGCACTCTGCGTGAAGCGCTTACGGCCATCAAAGGGTTGCTCGCCGGCGAGGAAGTCACACTGCATGGAGAGACCATCACAGTTGACCATGCGCGCATGGTTGGCCCAGTTCAGAGTGTTCCGATCTCGATCGGCTCGCGTAGCCGACAAGTGATGACTCTTGCGGGCGAGATGGCTGACATCGCTTTAGTGGGTGGGCGCAGTCTGAATCAGAAAATTGCAGATGACTACAAATCATGGGTTGCGGATGGCGCACGAAAGGTGGGCCGTGATCCAAATGCAATCGAGATCGCCCCGCGTCTCACATTGTGTGTTTCTTCCGATGGTGCACTCGCTCGTCAAAGCATGAAGCGTTACGCAGCGCACTACGCGACTTTGATACGTCATTCAGATCTGGTGGAACGCGATGGTGGAGAGTGGATGAAGCGAGTAGAGGCTGCGCTTGCGCGTTCATCTGGGTGGTATTTCGACCACGACCGCGTGGATGACCCCGAGCTCGACACATTGATCGATGACGAGATAGTGAGTCGCTTTGCGATTGCTGGCACTCCGGATGAGTGCATCGATCTCACGAAGGAAGTGCTCGCTCTCGGTTTTGATGGCGCAAGCATGAACTTGGCCGCGCCTCGGCGTGAATCGATGTATGCGGGTCTGCGCGAAACCCTTGAACTGTCCGCCCCTGTGCTTCAGGCCCTGCGTTCACAATCCTGAGCCCACACGGCCATTCGCGGGTATTTTGCCCAAAAGTGCCGTGACCCCGTAGCCTTGGAAGGTCCGTTTCGGCGCCCGATCATTCGGGAGTGCTGGGGCGTGATGCCGTCAGCCCGCCGGGTTGAGGCGCAACAGCGTTTATGAAAGGCGCCGTTCCATGTCTAACGAAGCAATTGCCAAGCAGAGCACAATTGATCAGCACAAGCTCCACGGAACCGACACCGGTTCTCCGGAAGTGCAGATCGCTCTTCTCACTGAGCGCATCAATCACCTCACCGAGCATCTCAAGGTGCACGCCAAGGACCACCACAGCCGCCGCGGGTTGCTGATGCTGGTCGGTCGTCGCCGTCGCATGCTCGACTACGTGAAGGATCGTGACGTTCAGCGTTACCGTGACATCGTCGCGAAGCTTGGCCTGCGCCGTTGATATCAGAGGCAACGAAATAGCAAGCAATCAATAGCGGTTGAGGAACCGCTCATAGTGGTTGGAAGATCGCATCAGGCGTGACCAACTTGAAAGGAGACCGCAATGGCCGACGCCATTCGCGTGTCGGGTCCAGTATCGGGCACCGACAAAACCCTGTCGTTCGAAACTGGGAAGCTCGCGCAGCAATCCCAGGGTGCGGTAGTAGCCGCAATCGGACGCACAACAGTGCTGTCAACAGCAAACGCAGCAAAGTCCGTCCGTGACGGAATCGACTTCTTCCCGTTGACAGTTGACGTGGAAGAGCGTGCTTACGCAGCGGGCAAGATTCCGGGCGCATTTTTCCGTCGTGAGGGTCGGCCAACCGAACTCGCGATTCTCACGTGCCGTTTGACCGACCGTCCTTTGCGTCCTGCATTCCCAGACGGCTATCGCAATGAGACCCAAATCGTTCTCACCATCCTTGGCGCCGACCAGACCAACCCGCACGACGTGCTGGCTATCAATGCTGCATCTGCATCTTTGATGATCAGTGGCATCCCGTTCGATGGTCCAATTGGTGCGGTTCGTGTTGCTTATTCACAAAGTGGCGAGTGGATTCCCCATCCCACATTTGAAGAGAGCGACGAATCAACCTTTGAACTCGTAGTCGCAGGGCGTGAACTCGACAACGGCGATGTAGCAATCATGATGGTTGAAGCTGGTGGAACTGAGAAGTCTTTTGGCTTCTACGCCAATGGTGCACCAAAGGTCAATGAGTCAGTACTCGCAGGTGGCCTAGACGCCTCCAAGGTTTGGATCAAAGAATCAATCGCACTTCAGCGTCAGCTTGTGGCCAGCGTTCTCGCGGTCAAGGGTGCGATCACTCCTCTTGAATACACACCTGTTCTTGATTACAGCAACGAACTCTGGGCGGCTGTTGAGCGGGTGGCAACACCAAAGCTTGCACCAGCTGTGCAGATTTCACTCAAGTCTGAGCGCAATGCAGCAATCGATGCAGCCACTGACGCGACACTCGCCGAGCTTGCGGGCAACGAATCCGCACCCGGTGCGTTCGCTGGGCAGGAGAAGCAGATCAAGGAAGCTGTGCGTTCACTGACCAAGAAGCTGGTCCGCAAGCGCATCGTGGAAGATGGTGTGCGTATCGATGGTCGCGGTCCACGCGATCTGCGTCCGCTCAGTTCTGAAGTTGGCATCTTGCCAACCGCTCATGGCACCGGACTTTTCCAGCGCGGTGAAACCCAAGTAATGAACGTGTGCACCCTTGCGATGCCACGCATGAATCAGTTGCTCGACACTTTGACCCCTGAGAGCCAGAAGCGCTACATCCACCACTACAACATGGCCCCATGGGCGAACGGAGAAGTGGGTCGCGTTGGTTCACCAAAGCGTCGCGAAATCGGACACGGTGCACTCGCTGAGCGTGCCTTGTTGCCGGTAGTGCCAAGTCAGGAAGATTTCGCTTACACGATTCGTCTCGTGAGTGAAGTTCTCTCTTCAAATGGTTCAACCTCGATGGCCTCTGTGTGCTCATCCAGCCTTTCGCTGATGGACGCAGGTGTGCCGATTGTTGCACCGGTTGCAGGTATCGCGATGGGTCTCGTATTCGCCGAAGGCAAGTACACAACCCTGACCGACATCCTCGGAGCCGAGGACGCATTCGGCGACATGGACTTCAAAGTTGCCGGTACTGCCGATGCGATTACTGCGTTGCAGTTGGACACCAAGATCGACGGCATTCCAGCCGACGTTCTTGCCGCAGCATTGGACCAAGCCAAGGAAGCACGCCTCAAGATCCTGGAGAACATGAATCAGGCTCTTTCGGCTCCGCGCTCTGAAGTTGCAGAAACTGCTCCAAAGATCGTGTCGTTCAATATTCCGCTCGACAAGGTTGGTGAAGTCATCGGCCCGAAGGGCAAGGTCATCAACACGATTCAGCAGGAAACGGGTGCCGATATCGCAGTCAGCGATGACGGTGCTGTTGGAATCATCACCATCGGCTCACCGGACTCCGCCAAGGTTGAAGATGCGCGTTCACGCATTCTCGCCATCGTTGACCCACCGACTGCTGAAGTTGGCGAGACCTACGAAGGCCGTGTTGTGAGTATCACCAAGTTTGGTGCGTTCGTGAACATCCTTCCGGGACGCGATGGGCTCGTGCACATCTCAAAGCTCGGCCGCGGCAAGCGCATCAACAATGTTGAAGATGTCCTGCAGCTTGGCGATGCGATCAAGGTGCGCGTCGATGACATTGACGACAAGGGCAAGGTAAGCCTCACTCCGCTCGACGAAAATGGCGAGCCGTATCCAGTAGCCGAAGGCAGCGATGATCGTGGCGGTCGTGACCGCAATGATCGTGGTGACCGTGGCGGCCGTGACCGTAATGATCGTGGTGATCGTGGCGGACGCAATCGTGACCGTAATGATCGTGGCGGTCGTGACCGTAACGACCGTAACGACCGTGATTCCGCCAAGGATTCTGGTGACACCATCTCGGTCAGCTTCGAAGATGAGTTTGAAGCTGAACTCAGCAGTGATCTAGGTGACCTTGGCCCCGAATCCGGTGGCCGTCGTCGCCATCGCTGAGCCGAGAACAGTAGTAATTCCAACGCTCCATCAGTTCCGACACGGTGTAACTTCGCATTCATGGCAATCAAAGTCGCTGTAATCGGAGCTGGTGGTCGCATGGGTCGCACGGTGTGTGACGCCGTCGCGGCAGACCCCGATCTTTTGCTCGTGGCTGCGGTGGATCCGCACGCTGTCGGCGAAGTGGTCAACGGGGTTGAAATTCAGGCTGATCTGAAAGCCATTGCTGATTCGGGAGCTCATGTTGCTGTGGACTTCACGGTCCTTGAAGCAGCGCGCGTGAATCTGTCTTGGCTCGCGTTGCACGGTGTGCATGCAGTGGTGGGCACCACGGGATTTAGTGATGCGGATCTGGATCAGTTTGAGTCACAGTTTCAATCAAGTAACTGTTTGATTGCCGCGAATTTTGCTATCGGTGCAGTACTGATGATGAAGTTTGCAGAGCAAGCTGCGCCCTATTTTGAAACTGCTGAGATCATTGAGTTCCATCACGACGCGAAGGCTGATGCGCCGTCTGGCACCGCAATGGCAACTGCGAAGCGGATGGCTGCGGCGAGTTCGGATTGGGCACCGGATCCCACCAAAACCGTGGTGGCCGAAGGTGCACGTGGGGGCAAAGGCCCAGCTGATATTCGCGTGCATGCAGTTCGTATGCGTGGAATGACCGCACACCAAGAAGTCATTCTCGGCACCGCTGGTCAAACACTCTCCATCCGCCACGATTCGTATGATCGCTCGTCGTTCATGCCGGGCGTGGTGCTGGCCTGTAAAAAGATCGCTGACCACAAAGGTCTAACGATTGGACTTGACGCTTTTCTCTGATTAGTCGTGGGTGTGCGGGTGTTCCGCATCGTGAATGTTCACGTCTGTTTCAAGAGTTTCGGGCGGAATCGGGTTGCGCTTACGCATCTGCAATGCACTGAGTGCAAACAAGCCAGCCACCACCCACCACTGATAATCCTCGATCCAGTTAAGGAACGAGCGCACCTGATCTTCGAAGATGCGTCCACCGATCCAGAGAATCGTGAGTTTTGTGATGATGCCTGGAATGACAAAAGCAAAGAACGTGCGCGGTGACATTTTGCGGTGCCCAACCAGCAAGCACACCACGTTTGAGCCCGGCATCAGGTAGACCGCAAGCCAGCCCGCACGGTCAACTGCCCGCTCCATCCACTTGTAAATGACCGGCGGCTCGCCGACGTTGTTTTCAACCCAAGTCACGGTTCGGTCGCCGTACCAGCGACCCACGAAGTAGAGGGCCGTGGCGGCAAGAAGAATTCGCAGGAATCCAACGACTGCATACACGGGAAGATCGATGTACGGCACAGAGCCAAAGAGGTTGCGGTTCCGCGAGGAGAGAATCAGGACCGCCAACGGGTGGTCGTCCACGAATGCCGGCCCAATATTTGAACCTAAGGTTCCTGAGATGAATAACACTGAGGTGAGAGCTAGGACCGCGCGACGCACGCAGGCAAACTAGTTCACCGAGATGGCGCTTTAGGGGTCAGGAAAGAGGATTTAGATGCAGGGATTAATGCAGGATTATCCGCTCACGCTGGTGCACGTATTTGGGCGGGGTGAGCTTTACCACCGCGACAAGCAGGTGGTCACTTCATATCCAACTGGGATGCACCGGATCACTTACGGCGAGTGGGCAGATCGCACCCGCCGCCTCGGCGGCGTGTTGGATGATCTTGGTATCTCAGCTGACGGCCGCGTAGCAACCTTTGCGTGGAATACCTCACGACACCTTGAGCTCTACTTCGCCGCACCGTGTACTGGGCGCGTGTTGCACACACTGAACATCAGGCTTTTCCCCGAACAGCTCACTTACATCGTGAACCACGCAAATGATGAAGTGATCTTCATTGATAAATCTCTTCTGGGTCTGCTTACACCGTTGTTCCCAACATTTGGGTGTGTGAAGCATCTCGTGGTGATGGATGACACCAGTGACGGCAAACCACTTCCGGATTGGCCCGGTGTGCAGGTACATGATTACGAGGAACTTTTGGCGCGAGCAAAGCCCGTGCAGTTCAGCGTTGAAGACGAGAATCAAGCAGCTGCGATGTGTTACACATCGGGTACTACCGGCAATCCAAAGGGGGTTGTCTACAGTCATCGGTCGTGTTTCTTGCACACGATGGGTGCAATGACCGTTGACAGTCTCGGTGCACGTGAAAGCGACGTGATCCTTCCTGTGGTGCCGATGTTCCATGCCAATGCATGGGGCCTCGCGTATGCAGGAGTTGCGGCGGGTTCTACTCTCGTGATGCCTGGAGCGAATTTGAGTGGGCCTGCACTTGCAGACCTGATTGTGAATGAAAAGGTCACTGTGGCTGCGGGCGTGCCAACAATTTGGATGCAGGTTCTCCCTGAATTGAAAGGTCGTGACACCTCAGCACTGCGGTCCATTCCTTGTGGTGGTTCTGCTGTACCGAAGGCGCTGAGCGAGGGCTATCGAGAACAAGTTGGTCTTCCGATCACTCAAGCATGGGGAATGACCGAAACAAGTCCCATCGCATCGGTCTGCTTCATGTCCGAAGCAGACCGTCAACTCTCGGTGGAAGAGCAGGCCGAGCTGCGCACAACCGTGGGCCAAATCGCATTCGGAGTAGAAGCTCGCGTAATGGTGCCCGAATCCAACACGCCGGTGCCCTGGGACGGTGAGACCTCCGGAGACCTTCAATGTGCTGGGCCATGGATCGCGGCGAATTACTACAACGATGACCGTGCATCAGAGAGCTTCACCGAAGACGGTTGGCTGCGCACTGGTGACGTTGCTGTGGTTGATCCCAAAGGCCGCATTCGCTTGGTGGACCGCACGAAAGACCTGATTAAGTCAGGTGGGGAATGGATTTCGTCAGTTGAAATTGAAAATGAACTGATGGGGCACCCGAAGGTTAAAGAAGCAGCCGTTATCGGTGTTGTACACGAGCGTTGGGGTGAACGTCCGCTTGCCTGCGTTGTGGTGCGCGATGGGGAGTCATTAACCAAGCAAGAAGTGTTGGATCACATTGCTCCGAGTCTGGCCAAGTGGCAGATGCCCGACGATGTGGTGTTCATCGATGAAGTGCCAAAGACCAGTGTCGGCAAGTTCTCGAAAAAAACATTGCGTGAACAATTCGCCGACTACAAATTGCCCTCATAGGGGTAGCGTCAGCGGCTGCTTACCCGGCTTAGGAACTGACGCGTGCGTGGATTCGTTGCTTTGGTAAACATTGATTCAGGCGAGCCCTTTTCAATGATGACACCGCCATCAAGCATGCAAACAGTGTCTGAGATCTCGCGTGCAAAAGACATCTCGTGAGTTGCAAGCACCACGGTCATGCCCGTGTTGCGAAGGTTGCGAACCGCATCTAGAACCTCACCAACGAGTTCGGGGTCTAGGGCGCTAGTGATTTCATCGAGCAGTAACACTTCGGGTTCGATAGTTAGTGCGCGCACAATTGCGACGCGTTGCTGCTGTCCTCCGGAGAGCTGATCTGGGTAGGACTTCGCTTTATCGGCCAATCCAAATTGTTCAAGAAGGGCAAGTGCCTGAGCCTTGGTGTCGTTTGCTTTGCGACCCAACACCCGCACCGGTGCCAGGCAGATGTTTTCCATCACCGACATGTGGGGAAACAAGTTGTACGACTGAAACACCATGCCGATTCGGCGCCGAACCGGGTTGGGGTCATAGCCCGGCACAGAAATGTCAATACCGCCAAACCAAATCTCACCGTCATCAATGGGCTCGAGCAGGTTGATGCAGCGCAAAAGGGTGCTTTTCCCCGAGCCACTTGGACCGATCAGGGAGACGACCTCACCCTTTTGAATGTCTAGATCGAGTGAGTCCAGAACCTTGTTGGTGCCAAAGCTCTTAATGACCTTCTGCATCGAGATCAGACTCTGCGTATTCACGACACTCTCGTTCCAGATGTGCGGCGGCGTTCGCGTTCGAGTAGCCAGTCTGTAGTGCGGGTCATTGGAATTGTGATCGCAAGAAAGATGATGGCGGCACCAACGTAGGGCGTAAAGCTCGCAAACTTTGATTTGTCGATGCCTGCTTGGCGCAAAATTTCAATTGGCCCGATGAGACTTACAAGTGCGACATCTTTTTGCAGGCTGACCATGTCGTTCATAAGGGGTGGGATCACGCGTCGCACGGCCTGGGGGAGAACTACGTGGCGCATGGTTTGGGCATTGGATAGCCCGAGTGAGCGTGCTGCAGCGCGTTGGCTTTCGTGCACACTTTCAATTCCGGCTCTGAAGACCTCAGATACGTACGTGGCATAAGTGAGAACGAGAGCAACGCTTCCCCACAAGAGTGGGCTATTCCACGGGCGCTCTAGTCCGAGCCCAGGAACACCAAAACCGATCAGGTAAATCCACAGCAATACCGGAACACCGCGCATCACGTCGACATAGACAACCGCCAAGATCCGTAGTGGAAACAGTGCAGGAGAGCGGCTGTTGCGAGTGACCGCCACCAGCATTGCAATGAAAAGGATGATCGGCACTGACCACAGGAAAATCTTGATATCAAGAACGAATGCATCAAGCAGCTTCGGGAATGTTTCACCGAGCACCTCGCCATTGAAGAATGATTTTTTCACCCGATCCCAGCGGGGCATTTTTGGAATCGCAATGATCAAAGCGATAGCCACAGCGAGCGTGCTCGCCGTGGCTATCACCAAGCTTTTCCGTTTGCGTGCCCGCTCGTAGCGAGCACGCTTTGATAGTTGTTCGGTCACTACTCCGAGATTACGGGTGCGCCGGTTTCATTGAGCCAAGTGCTCTCGATTTCCGCCAGCGTGCCGTCGTCTTTCAAGGTGGCAAGTGCAGTGTTTACACAGTCCACGAGTGGATTGTCGAGGTCAAATACCAAACCAAACTCGTCGGCTTGGCCGCTCAAGTCAGCCGCGAATTGCCCAACGACCGAGGCGCCCTCAATCTCAACGGCGGCGATGTAGAAAGCCGTTGGTAGGTCAACAACGATTGCATCCACCTGTCCTGCTTCAAGTGCAGCCTTCGCAGCAGCGTTGTCGTCGTAAACATATGGCTCGGTGTCGGGCTGGATGACTTCGGTGATGAAGTCAAGGCTTGTGGTGCCTGACTGTGCGCCAAACTTGATGCTCTTCAGGTCTGCGAGTGTGCCAACGCCAGCAGCGGCGGAGTCTGCGAGACCCACCATTGCTTGGTTGGTTGTGTAGTAAGGATCGCTAAAGGAAACGGTTTCCTTGCGCTCGTCTGTGATCGAGTACTGCTGCAAGTTGAAGTCGAAATTCTTTGCTCCAGGCTGGATCGCCTCATCAAAGGAAGTGCGCACCCACTTCACATTCGCATCAGAGAAACCGAGTTCCTCGGCAACTGCGTATGCAACAGCAGCTTCAAAACCCTCTTTGCTTTCTGGCGCATCATCGATCACCCACGGTGAGTACGCAGGAGTACCAGTAGCGATTGTGAGAACACCATCTTCCAGTGTCTTGCCAGAGGTGCACTCGTTGCCCGCGCCGGCTTCGCTCGAGGCCTCGGTGGTCGTGGTGTCTGAATCGCTGTCGTCGCTGCAGGCGAAGAGAGCAATGGATGAAGCGGCTGCAAAAATAACTGCGAGTCGACGCATTGGTGATTCCTTTCGGTGGCGGTGGGATTCCAGTCGAAAACCCGACCAGAAAGTTACCTTTTTCCCGAGCCGACCCCAATCCCAGAAAGGGGGTTGACAGTGAGACACTTTGTGTCTTAGTGTCTCAAGTGATGGGCGTCACAGGGGAAACAGGGGACTTTCGGGCAACCGAACAGCGTGTGCTTGACGCTGCCAAAGAAGGTCTCGAAAAGTGGGGCTCTGAGCGCGTGACTATTGAAGACATCTGCAGCATCGCAGGTGTATCGCGAGCATCGTTGTATCGAATGTTCCCAGGTGGGAAAGACGTTTTGTTTGAAGCGTTACGCGTACGCGAGCTTGAAGAATTCTTTCAGGGTCTGCGCAGTGACACCAATGGTGCTGACAATCTTGAAGATCTCCTCGTTGCGATCATTGTCTCTGCAGGTCAGCGCTTGCGCGATGACGCCCACCTAGCAGGAATGCTCGCTACCGAACCCGGAGTCACACTCACCGAACTCACCGTGGATGGAATGCCGCGCATCATTCGGGTTGCTTCAGTGTTCATGACACCGATGGTTGAAAAGTATCTGGATCGTGAAGATGCAGTACGGGTCGTTGAAGTTCTAGCGAGACTCGTGCTTTCTTTCTTCCTCGCACCAAGCCCGATCGTGGATATCTCAGATGAAGCGAGCACCAGGAAGTTTGTCCGCACATTTATTGCATCGCCAATAGAAGTGGCAGTCAGTCCAAAGTCCGAGAAGTGAATCAGTAGTAAAGCGAACAGGAGAAAACAATGACCATCATCGAGCACTCAAATAAAGAGATCATCGGTCGCGATGACATCAATGATGTTGAGGCGATTCTCGCGATCACTAACACCGATGTGAACGAAATCGAGCATGTTGTCAAGAACAACTGTGACTCGGTTTTTAGCTGGGACTACAGCAAGTCGCGCCCAGCGCTGCACAAGCTTTACGAGAAGGCAAAGACCGGCCAGTGGAACGGCACCACCGATCTTCCTTGGAACACTGAAGTTGACATTGAAGCAACTGTTACGGCTGACCAGGCAGTGCTCGGCTCGGGTCTTGACCCCAACCATTACGACGGCACGCCAATTGCCAAGTGGGGCGACAAAGAATGGCTTGAGTTTGGAATTGAAAGCCGCCGTTGGATGCTGTCGCAGTTCCTTCACGGTGAGCAGGGCGCATTGATCTGTACCGCCAAGATCGTGGAAACCGTGCCGTGGTATGACGCCAAGATGTATGCCGCTACTCAAGTGGTGGACGAAGCGCGTCACGTTGAAGTTTTCGCTGAATACCTGCACTCCAAGCTGGGCGGTCAGTACCAAATCAATGCCCACCTGCGAATGCTCCTTGACGACATCGTGGCTGACTCCCGCTGGGATATGACCTATCTCGGAATGCAGATCATGGTTGAGGGTCTCGCGCTTGCGGCCTTCGGATTCATGCACCAAACAACCAGTGAACCCCTACTCAAGCAACTGTTGCGTTACGTCATGAGTGACGAAGCGCGTCACGTGGCTTTTGGTGTTCTCAGCCTCAAAGAGGTGTACGACGGCATGACCGACGCCGAGATGAAGGATCGCCAAGAGTTCGCTTTCGAGGCCTCAGTTCGTATGCGCGACCGATTCATCCAGCAAGAAGTCTGGGAACACTTCGGCATGAAGCCAAAGGAAATTGCTCCAATGGTGCTGAAGGATCCAACTCGCACTGTCTTCCAGCAGATGCTGTTTTCCAAGATTGTGCCGAACTGCAAGAAGCTCGGCCTGCTCGACCGCAACGACTCGTGGCTGCGCCATCGCTTTGAGGATCTCGGCGTTATCCAGTTCGAGGACTGGGAGAACACCGGCGAGGAGTACCTCAAATTTGAGCTCGGAGAAGAGACTCCGAACCCAATTCAGCACTGAGCAAAAGACTCCACATAATTTCGTTAGGCGCAATAGGGTAGGGGTCGTTCACGGCTACCCGAAGGGATCCACATGGCGCATTTTGGTCACGTGTTGACAGCAATGGTCACACCGATGCGCGACGACGGATCGGTTGACTTTGACGAAGCGCAAAGACTCGCCAAATGGCTCGTTGCCAACGGTAATGACGGCCTCGTTATCGCTGGCACCACGGGTGAATCATCGACCCTCACGGATCCCGAGAAGATTGCTTTGTGGCGCGCGGTACGCGAAGCCGTAACCGCACCTGTAATTGCGGGCACTGGGTCAAATGACACTGCACACTCAGTTCATCTCACAAAGGAAGCCACTCGTATTGGTGTCGACGGCATCCTTGCCGTGTGTCCTTATTACAACCGCCCGTCACAGTCTGGAATTGCCGCACATATCGAAGCAATGGCCAAAGCAACCAACCTGCCAGTTGTGATGTACGACATTCCCGTGCGTTCGGGTCGCAAAATCAACTCCGACACCATGGTTGATCTCGTGCGTTCCAACTCCAACATCGTGGCGGTCAAAGATGCAGCAGGAAATCCTGCCGAAACTGCGGTGTTGATGGAGAAAATGTCGGCCGCTGGCCATTCATCATTTGAGCTCTACTCGGGCGACGACGGCCTCACGCTTCCATTTTTGTCAATCGGTGGCTCTGGTGTGATTGGCGTGGCGACGCATTGGGCAGGTGAAGATCACACCGAGATGATGAAACGTTGGTTTGCTGGTGATGCAGATGGAG